>JACXUS010000423.1 GCA_014763785.1 Sphingomonadales bacterium
ACCCGATCCAGTTGTTGCCGGCCTCGGTCGCGCCGACCTGTGCCGCCTTCATGAACACGATCCGCTGCGTGGGATCGCCGGGCGACAGCCGGTCCATGATCTCGCGCATGTAGGGCGTGCGCACCGTGCGATACCGCCCCGGCTCGGCCGAGGCGCGGCCCGATAGCATCCGGTGCCGATCCGCCCATTCCGAGACGGTCAGGTCCGGGTCGGGCCGCAGCCCGTTGCCCCAGGCGCGCAGGATCTCGCCCGCGCCGTCGAAATCGGTCAGGCGATCATCATCACCGGAAGTCGGGCCGAACCTCGGCGAGTTCGTCGAGGTGGGCGCGTACATGTCTCTCCAGGACCTTCTGCATCGCGGCTGGCTCCACGGTGATCTGCTGGCCCGCCGCTTCGCTGCACGAGGCCGACAGCTCAGCCGCCATCAGTGCCGCCGCGCGCGCGGGCCAGTTCACCCATGCGTCCCGTTCCTCGCGTGCCAGGCGGAACACCAGCGCCAGCGCGCGGGCCCGCTCGATCAACTCTCCCTTCAGCTTCTGCAGCCGGATGCGCCGCTCCTGCGCCTTGAGCACCTCGTTCGCGGTCTTCGCCTGCAGGAACGTGGTGCCGCCGCCCACCGCCGGGACCGCCAACCCCTGTTCGCGCAGCGTGTCGCCAACCGCAGCCACCGCCGCCTCGGGAACAGGCTTCAGCTTCGGCGCGGGCGGCTTTCTCGTCTTCGACGGGTCTGTTGTCTCGGCACGCCGGGCGTCGCTGGCGGCCGCGTTGATCGAGCCGTCAGGGAACAGCACCAGCCGCTCGGCCGTCTTCGCCTTCTGGATTGCGCCCCGCGACATGCCGACATGCGCGGCGTACTGGCGCTCGCTCATGCCCTGCATCGACAGCTCCGATTATCATTCAAGATCATGTGCTTATCGAGTTGATAAGCCTCGCCAGCGGAGCGAACGTCACTCCAACGAAGCGATGCAACTCACTACGGAGCCACCACTATGACCCGCCGCGCCACTGACAATTCCAAGGCCCTCGACGCCTTCATCGCCGCCAAGACCGAGATCGACGCGATGCTGGAGCGGCTCGCCGCCCTCAGTGCGAACCATTTCGAGACCAGCCCCGACGAGATCAACTGGGGCCACGTCGGCACCCTGAACCACTACCGCGCCAAGCTGCGCGAGATCACCGACATGGCCTTCCACGAAGGCGAACACGCCGAGTGAGACGACCCGCTCCCGGTCCCGCCCGCCGACTGGCGGGCTCGACCTCGTAGAAGGGCCCGCATCCCGCGCGCCCCGATACGGGAGACGACGATGACCAAGCTTTCAGATACCCAAGCCATCATCCTCAGCGCCGCCGCACAGCGCGAGGACCGCATCGCCCTGCCGCTGCCCGAGAGCCTGCGCGGCGGCGCCGCTGCCAAGGTGGTCGGCGCGATGCTCGCGAAGAACTTCCTGCAGGAGGTCGACGCCGACCTGCGCAAGGGCGAGCCCGTCTGGCGCGAGACCGGCGACGGCCACGGCGTCACGCTGATCGCCACCGACGCAGGCCTCGCCGCCATCGGGATCGAGCCCGAGGACGCGAACACCGCGCCTGCGGGCGCGACGGACGCACTGACCGAGGAGCCCGCGCAGGACACCCCCGACGAACCGGAGGCCGCGCCGAAGGCGCGCAAACCGCGCGAGGGCACCAAGCAGGCCACGCTGATCGCCATGCTGCGCGCGCCCGGGGGAGCCACCCTCGACGAGATCGTGGCCGCCACGGGATGGTTGTCACA
>JACXUS010000424.1 GCA_014763785.1 Sphingomonadales bacterium
CCTTCACCGCGATCCGCCCCGATTTCGGCCGCGCGAAAGGCCGCGAGACTGTCCGTTTCAGACTATCCCACGCCTCTTGATCCACCTCGCCCTTCAGGGTCTTGCCGATCATCTGGCTCAGCCGCGGCAGTTTGGACACCTCATAGGGGTGGCCCTCAGCATCCTGGATCCAGAACACCGCGGTGGCATAGCCGTCCTTGGACGTGTAGGTGCGCGCGTCCACCACGTTGGCGCCCTGCAGCGCCCCCCAGAAATGCAGCGGCGTCGTCGTGCCGTAGACGCAGAGGCAGGGCTGGACGATGTCGCGCCGCTCGTTCGATCCGTCCCGGTTGGCGTATTCCGCGCCGAGGAAGACCCCGCAGGCGGCGGTGTAGAGCTCGGTCATGTTGTCAAGGATCTCGGTGACGTGGCGCGGGCTGCGCTTCCGATCGGCCGCCGCCGACAGGAACATCCCGAACTCGTCGATCTGGAACAGGATCGCGGGCTGACGGTGGAGCGCGGTCAGCAGCCCTGCGCCCGAGGCGATCTTGTTGCCGCCCAGGTGGTGCGCCAGCCCCGCTGCGAAGAACAGCTCGTTGACGACCTCGCGGGCGTGGTTCTTGCCCGAGCCGCTGTCGGCGATGCCGACGATGTAGAGGTTCGTGCGCAGGTCTGATGCCGTGCGGTAGCGCCGCCCCATCAGCGCGCCGAGGGCGCAGAGGCTCGCGCCCACCGCGAGAAGCGGCTGCGGTCTGCGCGCCGTGTCGATCATGTAGCGCGCGAGATCGCCGACCAGCCCGCTCGGGATCGTCAGCGTGAATGACGGCGCAGGCGTGAGGATCGGCATCGGGGCTTCGGGCTGGGCGAGCCGCGCGAGGAAGCCTGCCGCAGGATGCTCGTCGCTCGCACAAACCTTCTGGCTGCCGTCGAGCAGCAGGTCGGGATCGGGGCGCCAGCCCTTCTCCATGGCGAGGTGATAGATCGTGCCGGCGCCGATCCGCGCGGGCTTGAAGCTCGCCCATGCCTTCGCCGTCGCGGCCGGGTCGTTCTTGGCCGCCTGCGCCGACCAGTCGGCGAAGAGCGCAGCACCCTCCTCGCCCAGCGCGCCCTTCAGCGCCATGCCGATGCGCATCCAGCTGTCGTAGTCGAGCTCGGCGTTCGGCAGCCAGGCGAGCGCGCTCCGGATCGCCGTCAGCGTGCCAGCCTGAGCATGCGCCGGCAGACACGGGTGCCCGGTCCCGTTCGCGCCCTTCGCACCGAGGCTCTTCGGGCCCAGCTCGGGCGGGACCAGCGCCAGCGCCTCGTCAAGGAAGGCCGCTGCCTTTTCGGCATCGATTTCGGGCAGGCTCTCGATGTCGAGATCCGCGAGCCCCTCGTCCGGCCAGGCATAGGGCTGGCCGGTGTCGGGATGCTTGGCATAGGCCACGAACTGCTGTCCGAGGCAGAGCACCTCCAGCGGCGCGCGCCGGATCCCGGCGAAGGGCTCTCGCGTGCGATAGACCAGCAGCCGCTTCGGCGGCTTGCCGATCCTGAGCGCCGGCGTGTCGCCCAGCCGTTCGCGGGCCAACCGCTCGATTTGCAACGCCAGCTCGCCATCCTCGGCGATGTCGATGTCGAGCGCGGCGACGGCGCCACCGACGATCCCGACGCCGCAGCCGGGCCAGGTCGACCAGGTCGCGACCTCGATCTCGGTCGTGGCGCGGCTCGCATGCCGGTTCCACTGCGGGTAGTCGTGCCAGGCCGCGCGAGCGAACTGGCCGGGTTTCTTGGTGCCGGGCGCGATCGGCA
>JACXUS010000129.1 GCA_014763785.1 Sphingomonadales bacterium
CTGCCGGTGCTGCGCGACTTCCACCCCGGCGATGTGCTTGAACTGGAACTGGACGGCCCCGCCCCGCGCGCCACCGACATCACCTTTCGCCAGATCGGCCGCGACACCTGCGTTCTGATCTGGGGCGAGCCGATGTTGACGCTGGCCGGGGTCGAGGCCCGCCGTCTGTCCCCCGCTGCCCTGAGGTTCCGCAGTCCGCGCGCCGCCTGAGGTCGCCGGGCACCCCGGGGGTTCGGCAGGGCTGGCCGGACCCCCGGCCCTATCCCCCACCGCCAAGACGAAGGCCCCGGCGAACCGGGGCCCCATAGCCGAAATCCTGTGCCGAAAGCCCGCCGCTCAGATCGCGCGCTTGCGGCTCTCGTCCAGATAGATTTCGCGCAGGCGCGTCGCCACCGGGCCAACCTTGCCACCGTTCAGCGCGACGTCATCCACCTCGACCACCGGCATCACGAAGGCCGAGGCCGAGGTGAAGAATGCCTCATCCGCCGCCTGTGCCTCGACGATGGTGAAGGGGCGTTCCTCGATCTCCATCTGCGCTTCGGCGGCATATTTCAGCAGCGAGGCGCGGGTGACCCCGTGCAGGATGTCGTTCGACAGCTGGCGGGTGATGATCTTGTTGCCCTTGACGATATAGACGTTGTTCGAGCTGCCCTCGGTCACGAAGCCATCCTCGACGAACCACGCATCATGCTTGCCCGCCTTTTCCGCGGCCATCTTCGCCATCGAGGGATAGAGCAGCTGCACCGTCTTGATGTCGCGGCGGTGCCAGCGCAGATCGGGGATCGAGATGACCTTGATGCCGACCTTGGCCTTGGGATCGTCAGCCAGACCGGGCTTCGACTGGGTATAGAGAACGACGGTCGGCGGGGTGCCCGCGGGCGGATAGTGGAAATCGCGATCGCCCGCATTGCCACGGCTGACCTGCAGGTAAACCATCCCCTCGGTCACGTTGTTGCGCGCGATCAGCTCGCGGTGGATCTCCAGCCACTGATCTCGGGTCAGATCGCAGGTCATCTCCAGCTCGGACAGCGACCGGGCAAGGCGCGTCATATGGCCTTCGAATTCCAGAATCTTGCCTTCCAGAACCGAGGTCACCTCATAGACCGCGTCCCCCATCACGAAGCCGCGGTCGAAGATCGAGACGGTCGCCTCTTCCTCGGGCAGATACTGGCCGTTGACATAGACGATACGGCTCATCGCATTCTCCTTGCTCAGCCCCAAAGCGCGGCCTCGGGGGGATAAATCTGGCCGGCCTCATAGGTCAGCGGCGTAGCGCGGTCTTCTGCCAGAAGCAGCGGCCCGTCAAGATCGACATACTGCGCGCCCTGCGCCACAAGGGTCGCAGGCGCCATCGCAAGGCTCGATCCGACCATGCAGCCGACCATGATCTGGAACCCCTGCGCGCGCGCCAGATCGCGCAGCGCGAGCGCCTCGGTCAGCCCGCCGGTCTTATCCAGCTTGATGTTGATCATGTCGTATTTGCCGCCTATGTGGGCAAGGCTCTCGCGGTCGTGACAGGCCTCGTCGGCGCAGACCGGCACCGGCCGCGCCAGCCCGATCAGCGCCGCATCATCGCCCGCGGGCAGGGGCTGCTCGACCAGCGCCACACCCAGACGCACCAGATGCGGCGCCAGATCGGCATAGACCTCGGCGGTCCAGCCCTCATTGGCATCGACGATGATCCGGGCCTTCGGCGCGCCCGCCCGCACCGCCTCCAGCCGCCCCATGTCGTCGGGCGTGCCCAGCTTGATTTTCAGAAGCGGGCGATGCGCATTCCTTGCCGCCGCCGCCTGCATCTTCTCGGGCGTATCAAGCGAGAGCGTATAGGCGCAGGTCATCGGCCCCGGCGCGGGCAGGCCCGCCAGCTCCCACACGCGCTTGCCCGCGGCCTTCGCCTCCAGATCCCAGAGCGCGCAATCGACGGCATTGCGCGCGGCCCCCGGCGCCATCGCCTCTTGCAGCTCGGCGCGGGTGATCCCCGCGGGCAGCGCCTCGATCTGCGCGGTCACGCTGTCCAGACTTTCGCCATAGCGCGCATAGGGCACGCATTCGCCCCAGCCGGTCACGCCCCCCCGCTCGATCCGCACGGTCAGCACCCGCGCCTCGGTCCGCGAGCCGCGCGAGATGGTAAAGACTTCGGCCAGACGGAATACGTCCGCGGTGACAGACAGCATGACCGCCCCTTTCATCTTGCCAAAAATATCCCCGCCGGAGGCATCCGCCCCCGGCCAGAGGCGATAGGATCAGATCGCTTCGAGCGCGTTCACCAGAACGCCCGCGCCAAAGCGGAAAGGGTCGGTCGCGGGCAGGCCCATCTCGGCCTCGACCTGCGCCAGATAGGCGCGCGCCTCGGCCTCGGCCATGTGCTGGGTGTTGATCGAGATGCCGACGACCTTGCAGGCCGGGTTCGCGACCTTCGCCACCTCAAGCGCCAGATCATTGAGCGCCTTGAGCGAGGGCAGCTTGTAGCCCGGCAGGCCGCGCATATGCGGGCGCGTGGGTTCGTGGCACAGCACCAGCGCATCGGGCTGCCCGCCATGGACCAGCGCCATGGTCACACCCGAATAGCTGACATGGAACAGGCTGCCCTGCCCCTCGATCAGGTCCCAGTGATCGGCGTCATTGTCGGGCGTCAGCCATTCGACGGAACCCGCCATGAAATCGGCGATCACCGCATCCAGCGGCACGCCGTCGCCAGTGATCAGGATGCCGGTCTGACCCGTCGCGCGGAAGCTGGCCTTCAGGCCGCGCGCGCGCATCTCTTTCTCCATGCAGAGCGCCGTATACATCTTGCCGACCGAGCAATCGGTGCCCACCGCCAGCATCCGCTTGCCGGTGCGCTTCACGCCATTCGCGATCGGATAGTCAACGCTCGGCACCCGCACGTCATGCAGCTGACGCCCGCAGGCCGCCGCCACGGCGACCAGATCGGCCTCGTCGCGCAGCAGGTTGTGCAGCCCCGAGGCCAGATCGAAGCCCTCCTCCAGCGCCGCCACCAGAAGCTTCTTCCACGCCGGGCTGATGATCCCACCGCGGTTCGCCACGCCGATCACCAGCGTCTTGCAGCCCGCGGCCTTGGCGGTCGCAAGGTTCATGTCGGGCAGCCCCATATCGGCCTTGCAGCCCTCCAGCCGGTATTGGCCGATCGCATATTCCGGGCGCCAGTCCTTGATCCCCTGCGCCACCTTCGCGGCCAGTTGATCGGGCGCATCGCCGAGGAACAGAAGATAGGGCGTTTCGATGAGCGACATGGGGAGGGCTCCTGTTGGGCAGCTTTGTTGACTTATCAGCAGGATAGCGCGCCCGGCTGGAATGAAATCGGGAATTTGCGGCACTGCGGCACAGAAGTTCGAAGATTCCTGCGTCACTGACGTCCATTGCCGAAGATTTCAGCGCAGCACCCGCAGAACACGCCTGCAACCCGCCACCAATACGGGCGCGGCGCGCAACGATTCTGCACCCGCGAAAGCGGCTTGAATCGCATTGCGCAATATTATATCCCGCAGACAGTCAATCTCGAAACATACTTGCGAGGCCCCATGTCCTTCCGCGTTCAGCCTGCCGCCCCCGCCCGCCCGAACCGTTGCCAGCTGTTTGGCCCGGGCTCGCGCCCGGCGATCTTCGAGAAGATGGCGCAGTCGGCCGCCGATGTGATCAACCTCGACCTCGAGGATTCGGTGGCGCCCGACGACAAGCCGCAGGCCCGCCGCAATATCATCGAGGCCAGCCACACCATCGACTGGGGCACCAAATACCTGTCGGTGCGGATCAACGGGCTTGATACGCCGTTCTGGTATCGCGACGTGGTCGAGCTGCTGGAAGAGGGCAGCGAGCGCATCGACCAGATCATGATCCCCAAGGTCGGCTGCGCGGCCGATGTCTATGCGGTTGACGCGCTCGTCACCGCGATCGAGGCCGCCAAGGGCCGCAAGAAGCGGATCAGCCTCGAGGTGATCATCGAGAGCGCCGCCGGCATCGCCCATGTCGAAGAGATCGCAGCCTCCAGCCCGCGCCTGCAGGCGATGAGCCTTGGCGCCGCGGATTTCGCGGCCTCGATGGGCATGGCCACCACCGGCATCGGCGGCACGCAGGAAAACTACTACATGTTGCGCGAAGGCGCGAAATACTGGTCGGATCCCTGGCACTGGGCGCAGACCGCCATCGTCGCCGCCTGCCGCACCCATGGCATCCTGCCGGTGGACGGGCCGTTTGGCGATTTCTCCGATGACGAGGGCTTCCGTGCCCAGGCGCTGCGCTCGGCCACGCTGGGCATGGTCGGCAAATGGGCGATCCACCCGAAACAGGTCGCGCTGGCCAACGAGGTCTTCACCCCGTCGGAGGCCGCCGTGGCCGAGGCCCGCGAGATCCTCGCCGCGATGGAAAAAGCCAAGGCCGAAGGCGCGGGCGCGACCGTCTACAAGGGCCGTCTGGTCGATATTGCCTCGATCCGGCAAGCAGAGGTTATTGTCAGACAGTCGGAAATGATCAAAGGTTGAGCAGTTTGTGAACGATTCGTGACGAATCGCTGCGAACCCGAGATCCCGGAGCGGTGGGGAGGGGAGGCCCCGCCTGCATGAGGGAACCGAGGACGCCCCGACCCCCCGGTCGGGGCGTTTCTTCATTCCGGCCCCCCATTGCCCCCCGCGCACCCATCCCTGCAGCGAGCGTTGCAAATCCCGTCCCGCAAGGTCATATAGCTCTTCGATGCCAACGGAGGGATCCGGATGACGACCTATCTCGAATTCGAAAAACCGCTCGCCGAAATCGAAGGCAAGGCCGAAGAGCTGCGCGCGCTGGCCCGCCAAAGCGAGGGGATGGACGTCGAGAAAGAGGCCGCGGGCCTCGACAAGAAGGCCGCGCAGATCCTCAAGGACCTCTACAAGGACCTGAACCCCTGGCGCAAATGTCAGGTCGCGCGCCATCCCGACCGGCCGCATTGCTCGGCCTATGTCGACGCGCTCTTCACCGAATTCACGCCGCTGGCGGGCGACCGCAACTTCGCCGACGACCATGCCGTCATTGGCGGCATCGCGCGGTTCAACGACCAGCCGGTGATGGTGATCGGCCATGAGAAGGGCTCCGACACCGCGGGCCGCATCAAGCACAATTTCGGCATGGCCCGCCCCGAGGGCTATCGCAAGGCGATCCGCCTGATGGACATGGCCGACCGCTTCGGCCTGCCGGTCGTCACGCTGATCGACACCCCCGGCGCCTATCCCGGTAAGGGCGCCGAAGAGCGCGGCCAATCCGAGGCAATCGCCCGCTCGACCGAGAAATGCCTGCAGATCGGCGTGCCGCTGATTTCGGTGATCATCGGCGAGGGCGGCTCGGGCGGCGCTGTGGCCTTCGCCACCGGCGACCGCGTCGCGATGCTGGAACATTCGGTCTATTCGGTGATCTCGCCCGAGGGCTGCGCCTCGATCCTGTGGAAGGATGCCGAGAAGATGCGCGAGGCCGCAGAGGCCCTGCGCCTGACCGCGCAGGACCTGCTGAAACTGGGCGTGATCGACCGGATCATCAAGGAACCGCTGGGCGGCGCTCAACGCGACCGCGCGGCGGCGGTGGCGGCGGTCGGCTCGGAAATCGCGCTGATGCTGGGCGAGCTGAAGGGCCGCAAACCGGCCGAGCTGATCAAGGCGCGGCGCAAGAAATTCCTCGATATGGGCTCGAAGGGGTTGGCGGCGTGAACCCGTGGCTGCTCCTGACCATCGCGGGCCTGCTGGAGGTCGCCTGGGCGCTGGGGCTGAAATATTCCGATGGCTTCACCAAGCTCGTCCCTTCGGTGCTGACGCTGATCGGCGCCACGGCGAGCTTCTTCATTCTGGCGCAGGCGATGAAGACGCTGCCCGTGGGCACCGCCTATGCGGTCTGGACCGGGATCGGCGCGCTCGGCACGGCGATTCTGGCGGTTTTCCTGTTCGCAGAGCCCGTCAATGCGATGCGGGTGGTCGGCGTTCTCTTGATCGTCGCCGGAATTGCCGCGCTGAAACTGGCCTGAGGCTCAGGCCGCGGGCGGCGTGAACCCGGCCTCGGCCATCAGCGCATCCGAGGCCGCCTCGACCCGGGCTTCAAGCTGCTCGACCAGATCGGCGGCGCCCAGACCCGTGGGCATCGGCGGCAGGATCTGGATCACCCCGGTGCCCGAGCGGATCGGCCAGCCGCGCTTGTTCCAGAAGAGCCCCACATTGGTCGCCACCGGCACAACCGGCAGGCCAGTGCTTTCGGCCAGAACGCCGATCCCGGCCTTGTAGCGGCGCTTGGTGCCCGGCGCGGTGCGGGTGCCCTCGGGGTAGACGATCAGCTGACCAAGGCCCCGCGCCATCGCCGCGCGCACGCCCTCGACCATCACCTTCATCGCCTCCGATCCGCGCGAGCGGTCGATCGGGATGCAGCCGACCTTATAGGCGAACCAGCCCATGATCGGCACGTTGAGGATCTGCTTTTTCATGATGAAGGCGCGCTGCGGCGCCAGATGCGCAAGGATCAGGATGTCGAAGAAGCTCTGATGCTTGGCGCCGATCAAGAGATCCCCGGACGGCAGGCTGCCGCGCACCTCATAGCGCAGCGCCAGCCAGAACCGCGCCGCCGCCAGCAAATGCCCGCACCAGATCGTCGCAACCTGATTCGCCCCCTCGCGGCCCTTCGGCACCCTGAAGATCAGCCCCCATGTCCCCAGAACCAGCGTGGCCAGCGCGATATGGATATAGAAGGCCGCGGCGCGCAGATGGCTGAGCGGCGTGATCGGGCCGGGGCGGTAATCGGTGGCAGCCATCAGCGGACCTCCCTGAGCGTGCGGAATGCGGCGAATTGCGTGGCGAAGAAGGCGACGGCCGCCGCCAGGGGCGGGATCACCAGCGGCCAGAGCCAGCCCGCCCCGGCAAAGCCGAGCCCGGTCAGGAAGCCGCCCGCCTCGTCAGTCGCGGGCAGGACCGAGACCGCCGCCATCCCCAGCGCCGTGCCGACCGCGGCGCCCGCAAAGCCGCGCAGCGTGAAGCGCCGCACGAAGGCCCGCGCGATGAAGGCATCCCGCGCCCCCACCAGCCGCAGCGTGCGGATCACCTGCGCATTGGCCGCCAGCGCCGCCTGCGCAGCCAGCGTGATCATCCCCGCCATCGCCCCGCCGATCAGCACCAGCGACAACAGACCCAGCAGCCGCAGCCGCCCCGCCGCCGCCACCAAGGGCCGCCGCCAGCGGGTGTGGTCATCCAGAAGCGCACCGGGCGCCTCGGCCGCCAGCCGCAGCCGCAGCCCCTCGGCGTCGATGCCCGCGGCGGTCTCGGTGATCTCGACCAGCTGCGGCAGGGGCAGGGCCTCGACCGGCAGATCGGGGCCAAACCACGGCTGCAGCAGCGCTTTCATCTCGTCGGTCTCAAGCGGGCGATAACTCTCGATGCCCGGCGTCGTCGCCAGCACCTCGAGCACGGCACGGGTCTGCGCCGCGATCTGCTCGGCCGGCGCCGAGATGCGGATCGTGGCGGATCGCGCCAGCGCCTCGGACCAGCGCGACGCGAGCCGCCCCGTCGCCAGCGACAGCGCCAGCGCAAAGACCGCCAGAAACGCCACCGGTCCAGATCACGTCCGGATTGTTCGGGTCCACCACCACGGAGCGGATGCGCCCGCCAATGTTGTCGGGACCCATTTCGATCCACTGCAGCCCGACGTTCTTGGTCTGCTGCTTGGTGAAGGCCTCGTAGCCCTTGCGGACCCGCTGGATATCCTCCAGCTCGATCTCGCCGGTGTTCACATTACCACGGATCATCCGGTAGTACTCCCAAGCACCACGGATACTGGCATCCTGGGCGGCCACGTCGCGGGGCACGTAGGAAGGGGTCGAGGTGCGGGCCAGGTACAGCCCAGCGGACGCCGCAGTGGCAAGGGCCAAGGCGGCGAAGGGTAGCGC
>JACXUS010000130.1 GCA_014763785.1 Sphingomonadales bacterium
CAATCACTCTCAATCGCGCTCGACAGCGCCAGATCGCCCCGCGCGGCCAAGATCGTGGCCCCGTGATCGCCCAGAACCCCGTTCACGATGGCCACATCGCCGGGCGCCACCTTGCCCGCCGCCATTTCGACCCCGGCCGGGATCACGCCGACGCCTGCGGTGGTGACGAAGACCCCGTCGCAGGCTCCGCGCCCCACGACCTTCGTATCGCCCGTGACGATCTTCACACCAGCGGCGTCAGCCTCGCGCGCCATCGTCGCCACGATCCGGCGCAAGAGCGCGACCTCGGTGCCCTCCTCGATGATGAAGGCCGCCGAGAGCCAGAGCGGAGTCGCCCCCCCCACGGCCAGATCGTTCACCGTGCCGCAGATCGCGATCTTGCCGATATCGCCGCCGGGAAACTCGATCGGCGTCACCACATAGCTGTCCGTGGTGAAGGCCAGCCGCGCGCCCGGTTGCGCCAGCGCCTCGGCCTGAAGCCGCGCCTGATCTTCCATACCGGGCGGCGCGAAAACGGAGGTGAATACCTCCTCGATCAAATCCCGCATCGCTTTTCCCCCGCCACCATGGGCCAGCGTCACCCGCTCGTCGCGCAGAGCCATGTCTCACCTTCCAACTGCTTCAAATATCCCGGGGGAGCGGCGTGGCCGCGGGGGCAGAGCCCCCTTACTCCCCAGCTGACCGTCGCGATCCGGCGACGGGGGCAGAGCCCCTTTACTCCGCCGCCTCGACCGCGCGCGCGCCACCATATTGCCAATAGGCCGCACAGGCCCCCTCAGAACTGACCATCAGCGCGCCCAAGGGCATCTCGGGCGTGCAGCCGCGCCCGAACTGCGGGCAGTCAACCGGCTTCATCCGCCCGGTCATCACCGCCCCGCAAGCGCAGCCCTCGGGATCGGCCAGCTCCGTGCGGACGCCGGCATAGCCCACACCGAATTTCTCCTCGGCGTCAAAAGCCGCATAGGCCGGCCGGATCCGCAGCCCCGAGGCGTCAATCTCGCCCAAGCCCCGCCATTCGAAACTCGGCCGCTTCTCATAGACATCGGCGATCGCGGCAAGGCTCACGGCATTGCCATGCTCGGGCACGACGCGGGCATATTGGTTCTCGACCGCGGCGCGGCCCTCGGCGATCTGGGCCAGCACCATCAGCACCGACTGCAGCAGATCGGTCGGCTCAAACCCCGCCACGACGATCGGCTTGCCATAGTCTTGCGCAATAAAATCATAGGGATGCACCCCGATCACCATGCTGACATGGCCCGGGCCGATGAACCCGTCCAGACACATATGCGGGTCATCCAGAAGCGCCTTGATCGGCTCGGGCACGGTGATGTGGTTGCAGAACACCGAGAAATTTCCCAGCCCCTCGCGCGCCGCCTGCTGGATCGCCAGCGCGGTCGAGGGGGTCGTCGTCTCGAACCCGAGGCCGAAGAACACCACCTGATGCCCCGGGTTGCGCCGCGCCAGCTCCAGCGCGTCGAGCGGGCTGTAGACCATGCGGATATCGGCGCCCGCGGCCTTGGCCTGCAACAGGCTCATCTTGGAGCCCGGCACCCGCATCGCATCGCCGAAGGTGGTGAAGATCACGCCCGGCCGCCCAGCGATCTCGATGCACTCATCGACGCGGGCGCGCGGCAACACACAGACCGGGCAGCCCGGCCCATGGATGAATTCGACGCCGGGATGGATCAGCTTGTCGAGCCCATAGCGAAAGATCGAATGCGTATGCCCGCCGCATATCTCCATGATATGAATGGGTTTTTCGCGGGTCGCGCCGATCTGGTCGGCGAGCTTTCCGATCTCGGCCAGAAGCGCACGGGCCAGCGCCGGATCGCGGAATTCGGAGGCAAATTTCATGCCCGACCCTCCGTCGCGCGGCCCTGCAGGGCGGCATCGCCCTCGGCCATCTGCGCCAAGGTCTCCTGCGCCTCGCCCAGATCGTGCAGCGCCTGCAAGGTCTTCGCGGCCTCGTCCTCGTCGATCAAGGCCATCGCGAAGCCCACATGGATCAGCGCCCATTGGCCCACCAACTCGGCCGGATCAGCGCCCAGAACGCAGGCCACGTTGACCTCGCGCCGCACGCCCGACACCTCGGCCATCGCCATCTGGCGCGCCGCATCGGTGATCGCGACGATCTGCCCCGGAATGCCCAGACACATCAGCTGTCCTCCTCTTCGCGCGCGGCCGCCGGCCCCGCAATTCCATAGCGGTCGAGCTTGGCACGCAGGCCGACCCGGCTCAGGCCGAGCTCCGCCGCCGCCCGGCTTTTGTTCCAGCGCTGCCGCGTCAACGTCTCGCGCAGGATCCGCATCTCGATCAGCTCGATCCGGTCCTTGAGCGTGCCCTCGGCGGTCATCACCGCCTCGGCGGCGCGGTCGGCGCCCTCCTCGGAGGGCGCCGCCTGCAGGATATGACGCGAGATCAGCTCGGCGCCCAGCACATTATCCTGCGCGAAGATCAGCATCCGCGTGACCTCGTTCGTCAGCTCGCGCAGGTTCCCGGGCCAGTCGTAATTCTCAAGAAATTCAAGGGCCTCGGCATCGAACCCCAGCACCGGCTTGCCATGCGCCCCGGCCGCCTCGGACAGGATCGCCTGTGCCAGCATCGCCACATCGCCGCGCCGCGCGCGCAAGGGCGGCAGCGCGATTTCCCCCAAAGCCAGCGCATAATAGAGATCGGCGCGGAAGCGGCCCTCGGCCACGCAGGCGCGCAGATCGCAGCCCGCCCCGCCAATCAGCCGCAGATTGGTCGCAACCGCCTCCTGCCCGCCGATCGGGGTCAGCACCCCCTCGGCCAGCATCCGCATCAAGGCCAGTTGCAGCCCCGGGCTCGCCGCCTCCAGCCCCGCCAGATAGAGCGTGCCGCGATCGGCCTTTTGCGCAAGCCCGATCCGCGCGACGCCGCCGGGCAGCACGCCGCGCTTGGCGCCGAACAGCTCGATCATCGCCAGATCCTCGGGCAGGCCGGAAATGTTCAATTCATAGAAGGGCTTGTCCGACCGCAGCGAGCCATAATGCATGGCCCGCGCGAGCTGCGCCTTGCCGGTGCCGCCCTCGCCCGTCAACAGGACCGGCACATCGAAACTGGCATATTGCCGCGCCAGCGCCACCGCCTGATTCATCGCCGAATGCGGCGCGCGCAGGATGGTTTCGAACCCCATCCCCTCGCGCAGCGCCCGGCGGCGCTTCTCGACCCGGGTCTCGGTGGTCGAGTTCAGGAACCGCATTTCCAGGCTCATGCGCTCATTCTCGCGCGCGAGCTGGAACATCCGCGCCGCCGCCCGCGCGGCCGCCAGCAGCTGCTCGGGGTGCCAGGGCTTGGCGATGAACTGATGCACGCCCGCCTCGTTGATCGCGGCCATCATCGCGGCGCTGTCGGAATAGCCGGTGATCACGATCCGCACCGTCTCGGGCCAGCGCTCGCGCACCTCGGTCAGGAAATCCACCCCCGAGCGACCCGGCATCCGCTGATCCGAGAAGATCACCTGAACCCAGTTTTCCTCCAGCAGAGTCAAGGCGGTCGCCGCATCGGAGGCGGTCAGGATCTCGAATTCATCCTCCAGCGCCATCCGCATCGCGGTCAGCGAATGCGGCTCGTCATCAAGGAGCAGGATGGCGGGGGCCGAGGCTGCCATCACAGGGCCTTGGCGGCCAGACCGCGCTTGAGCCAGTCGATCCAGGCGCCCATCCCCTCGCCCGTCCGGGCCGAGACCCGCAGCACCTCGATGCCCGGATTGACCCGGCGGATGTTGGCCTCATAGAGGCCCAGATCCACATCGCAATGCGGCGCCAGATCGGTCTTGTTCAGGATCGCAAGCCCGGCGGCCGCGAACATATCGGGGTATTTCAAAGGCTTGTCCTCGCCCTCGGTGACCGAAAGAATGGCCACCTTGGCATCCTCGCCCAGATCGAAGGCGGCGGGGCAGACAAGGTTGCCGACATTCTCGATGAAGAGCAGCGCGCCGGGGTCGAGCGGCAGCCGCTCGAGCGCCATCGCCACCATCCGCCCGTCGAGGTGGCAGCCCTTGCCGGTATTGACCTGAATCGCCGCGGCGCCGGTCGCGCGGATGCGGTCGGCGTCGTTGGTGGTCTGCTGATCGCCCTCGATCACGCCAAGCGGCTGGGCGCCCAGCATCTCGATCGTGCGGCACAAAAGCGTGGTCTTGCCCGAGCCGGGCGAGGAGACCAGGTTGGTCGCAAACACCCCGCGCGCCGCCAGCGCCGCCCGGTTCGCGCGGGCGAAGTCATTGTTTTTCGACAGGATATCGGTCTCGATCTCGATCAGGCGGGCCTGGCTCATGCCCGCAACCTCGGTGCCCGCCGGGCCTTGGCCGATGTGGAAATCCTGCGGCTCATGGCTGCAGGCGGGCCCATGCGTATGGCCGTGCGGATGGGCCTGCGCCCCCGCCAGAACCGCCAGCGGCGCCGCGGCCTTGGCCTGCCCGGTCTTCTCCAGATGGGCCTTGAACTGATCCTCGACGCTATGGCCGCCGCAGCCGCACACCGTGCACATCAGAGCACCTCCAAATCCTTGATCCGCATTTCATCGCCGCCCTGCGGCAGCAGCCGCGATCCGCCGCATTTCGGGCAAGGATCGAGGCGATGTTCGATTTCGACAAGTTCGGCGCAATCAAAGCACATCGCGCGCCCGGGAAGGTCGATAATTTGCAAGTCGGCGCCCTCGGCGACCGAGCCGCGCATGACCACATCGAAGGCAAAATCCAGCGCCTGCGGCTCGACCCCGGCAAAGCGGCCGATCTCCAGCCGGACCCGGGTGACGCGCGCGAAGCCTTGGGCGCGGGCGGCGTCCTCGATCACGCTGCGGATGCCTTCGGCAATCGACATCTCATGCATGCTCGGCCTCCCGCATCTGAACCGGAACGCAGGGGTCGAGGATCGCGACCAGCAGCGCCGCGCGATCGGCTTTCGCCACGGGCAGGCTGGCCAGCGCGCGCTCCAGCACGCCCCCCGGCGCGATCAGATGATCGGTCGGCGTGACCCGGGTCAGCGCCGTGACGCGGCCCGCCTCGACGCCCACCGACAGCGCATAGCTGCCGCGCGCGGCCTCGACCACGGCCAGACCGGGCGCGAGGCGCGCGGGGCGCGGGGCATTGTGGCAGAGCCGCGCCAGATCGAGCCCGCGCCCCAGCGCCCGCCACAAAGGGCCGCGCCCGAAGGCCGCCGCCGCGGCCTGCATCAGCGGATCGTCCGCGACCCGCCCAGCGGGGGAATTTTCCTGTGCGATCAAGGCCATGGGATCGCTCAGCGGGGGCAGATCGGCAATCGCCTCGCCGGGCCCGAAGGCCGCCGCAATCGCCGCCAGAACGGGCGCCACACCGCGACCAGAAGCCAGCCAGCCCGCCAGATCGGCAGGCCGGTCGCCGCCCCAGAGCCAGTGTTCCAGCGCCGCGCCACCCGCCGCCCAATCCTCGGGCAGCGCGCGCGGCGCCAGCCCCAGCGCCTGCGGCCAGTGCAGGCAGAGCTGCGCCAGATGATCGCGCAGGATCTCGCGGCGCGCATCGGTCGCACCGCCCTCAAGCCCGCCCTCAAGCCCCATCGCCAGCCGCGCGGCGAGCCCCTGCGCCTGACCGCAGAGGTTGAAGATCCGCGGCATCAGCGCGGCCACCTCCGCGGGCGCGCGCCCGAGCATCAGCCCCGCGACCGGCACCGCGGGCGGCGGCACGATCCGCGCCGCAAGCCGCGCGCCATCGCGCGTCAGGGTGATATCCAGCGCGCCGCTCATTCGGGTTCGCAGTCGCCCCCTTGGTCGGTGGCGGGGGCGGCCTCGGCGGCAAGGCCCGCCGAGATCAGCCGCCGCCGGGTCGGCAAAGGCGCCACCACATCCTCCGCAGCCTCAGCTTCGGCTTCGGCGGCCAGCGCGGCTTCACGGGTGGCGCGGATCTCGGCGGCGCGGTCGGTCTCGGCGCGGTTTTCGGCCTTGAACAGTTCCGCCATCACCGCGCGGGCCACATCGCGCGCCTGCATCTGGGTCTGGAAATCGCCCATCGGCGAGAACAGCGAGCAGGCCTTGTAGCCGCCGCCCAACTCTCTGACATTATGGATGAATTCATAGGACCCCGAGGGGAAGTCGATGACCTCCTTGGCGCCCGGGGTGAGGTCCGACCAATCCTCGCCCTCGGCCGGCAACAGGAAGAGGTTCATGAACCACGGGCTCAGGATCACGCCGAGGCCCCGGCCCTGATGCGCGACAAAGCCCACCGCCTCGACGCTCAGCGCCTTGTTGACCAAGGGCACGTCGCGCATTTTGGCGTTCCAGATCTCGCGGAAATCGGCGACGAGCCGCGCGGCCTGCCCCTCGATCCGGCGAGCCTCCAGCATGGCCGGGGCGCCGGGGTCGCTTTGCACCATGAATTGCGCCTTGGGCGCGGTGCAGGTCGGGCAGCTCCAATCCTCGGGCAGCGCGGTGAAGGGCGTGCCGGGCAGCACCTGGCGCGTGTCATCGCCCAGCGCCGGGTCATAGGGCGTCCAGCAAATCTTGCATTCCATCACGGCCAGATCGGAAATCCGGTCGTTGGCGCCCATATAGCTGCCCTCGAACCCTGCCCCCATCGGCCCGCTCATCGAATAGCCTCCAGCACTTCGCGCAGACGCCCGGCGCTGTCGGCCAGATCCTCGGGCGCGGCCAGTGCGACCTCGGGCATCGTGGTGACCTCGAACGTGTCGAGGATCAGCGTCTCCATCGAATTGAAGAACTGCACGCGCCAGACATGCGGCACGGCGGTCGCGGTGATCCGGCAATTGCCATAGCCGCGCGACAGGATGGTGACGGCGCCCTCGCCAAGAACGGCATCGAGCCAGACCAGATCCTCTTCGGTATGCGGCAGCAGGCTGAGGTTGACCACATGCGCCTCGCCGCCCGCGTAAGAGGCGGATTTGTCGAGCAATTCCACCGCCAGCGCGGGCGCGTTCACGACCTGCCCCCCGCGCGGATGGGCGATGCCCGCCGCCGCAAGGTAAGGCTCAAACGCGCGCGACAGCGCCGCGGGCGGCACGGCGCCGATCTCGACGCGGTCGGTGCCCGCGCCTGCGACGGACCAGACGCCCGCAAAGACCGATTCCTGCACCATCAGCGCCGGAATGCCGCGGATCTTCATCGCAACCTCGCCCTGCCCCAGCGTCTCGGCCATCAGCGCGCGGTTGGCGGCATCGAGCACGGTCAGGTCAAAGGCCGCCACGCCGCCCTTGGCGCAGGCCTCGGCCGCATCGGCAAGCTCCGCGATCAGCCGCAGCGCGGGCGCAAGGGCCGAGGCATCCTCGACCTCGGGCAGATGCGGGGAATAGCTGCGCATGCCGGAGGGCAGCTGCAGATAGCTGAGTTCGTCATCCTCGGGCTGCGATCCCGGGCCGAAGCCGATGGGCGGCAGGTGGAAATTGGAAACCATCGGTCAGCCTTTCGCGGTCAGGATGTGAGAGGTGCGGGCGATGTAATCGTCCCAGTCGCGGATCTTCTCGATCGCGCCGAGGAAATCGCCCTCGCGGAAGAACAGGAACGCCGGGGTTTTCAGCGCGCGGGTCGCTTCGCGCAGGCTGGCCTCGATCGCATCGCCGACGACAGCGCAGTCGAAGGCGTTCTGAAAGGCCATGCGCAGCTCGGGCAGCACCACGGCGGCATCGGGGGTTTCCAGATTGCGCCGCGCGTCCCCCGGCACCAGCAGGCAATGCAGCCCGGGCGCCGCGGTGAAATCGCGCAGGGCCTCGGCCGTGTCGAGCCGCGGATAGCCGAACTCGTCGGTCAGCCGCGCGATCAGCGGATGGGGGGCCGCCGCGGCGGATCGCCTGATCGGCCAGATCCTCGGCCGCGGTGCGCCCCGGGGTCACGGCGATGCCCCAGCGCGCCAGTTCCGCCA
>JACXUS010000131.1 GCA_014763785.1 Sphingomonadales bacterium
CTTTCGTCTTCCTGCCGGGCGGCGCGGGCGCCGGTGTTGGTCGCCTCGTCCAGCGTGATCGTCTCGGTCACCGTCACGCGCCAGTCGTCGAAGCCGAAGTTCAGCACCCCCTCGACCGCGCCCACGATCTCGGCGCCGTTGCGGATCGTGCTGCCCGCATCGCCGAACGCGTCGCCCGCATCCAGATAGCCATTGCCATTGTCGCCCGCGCCGCCCGGCAGGAAGACGAAAGCGTCCGGGTTCTGCGCGGTCGAGCCATCATCGAGCAGGATGCGCGCATTGGCATTGGCGGTCGTCAGCGCGTCGATCGCCGCGGCCTCGGTCTGCGCGTCATGCAGCTGCGTCGGCTGCCATTGCACGCCCGCCGCCACCGCGATCTCGCCGTAACGGTCGAGGTTGTAATTCTCGATCACGGTCAGCGGATCGGCAGTCCCCGAGGTCAGGCTGACGCGCATCCCCTCATAGGCCTCGTAATCGGCGACCTGATCGGGCGAGAGGCTGATTTCGACCGCGGTCGGCAGGACCTGACCCATCGCGGCGATAGTGACCGCGCTGACGGAGCTGAGCTGCGTCATCCCGAAATATTCCGCGACGGTGCCGGTCACCTCGACCAGATCGCCAAGGGTCACGCCATAGCCGCCGCCGGTATAGACGAAGATCCCCTCCGAGGTGCTGAGGCTGCCGTCCGCGTCAACATCCTCTTCCTGAATATAGAAGCCGGTCGCGACGACATGGGTCACCACCGCCGAGACGGTGACGCCCTGACCCAGCATCGCCGCGGTGGCGCCGGTGCCCTGGATCGCGTGGATCCTGGCGATGGTCGGTTCGGGGTCGGTGCCGCCGCCGCCGCCCGCGTTTTCCGCGCCGAAGGTCTCGGCGATCTCGGTGGCCCAGCTGCCATCCGCCAGACGCTGGATCGAGGTGCCGGTGGGGGTCGCATTGCTCTCGACCACGCCGATATCGGTGGACAGGATGCCATCTGCCGCACCGCCGACGCCGGTCATCGTGCCCTCATAGCTGAGGAACTCGATCAGCGCGCCGCCGTTCGACAGCGCCAGCCCGTCGGGCGAGCCGTTCTGCAGCCCGGGGGCCTGGATCACATAGTAATCCCAGGTCCCGTCCGAGGTCATCGCGGCATCGGCCACGGCATAGGTCGCGTAAACCGCGCCATTGTTGCCGTTATAGGCCTCGACCACGAGGCCCGAGACATCGCCGCCCGCGCTCACACGGATCTCGATTGCCTCGCCGGTATCGGTGCCCGCGTTGTCATAGTGAACTTCGTTGATCCGGGCCTCGAAGGGCAGCGGCAGGACCGCGTTCTCGGCGCCGGGGGTCTCGTCATAGGCCTCTTGCCAGCTGCCATCGGCCAGACGGCTGAGCGACAGGCCCAGGGCGGTGTCGCTCGCCTCCGAGACGCCGATATCGGTCGAGGTCATCCCCGCGGCCAGCCCCGAGGTCGCGGTCATCGTGCCCTCATAGCTAAGGAATTCGACCACCGTGCCCTCGACCGCAATCGCCATGCCATCGGGCGCGCCGTTCTGGATGCCATTCGCCGGGAAGGCCCAGACGTAATAGTCATAGCTGCCGTCGGTGGTCATGCTGGCCGCCGACAGATCGTAGCTGCCATAGACCGCGCCGTTCGCGCCGTTGTACAGCTCCAGCACCAGCGCGCTGGCATCGGCGCCCGCGTTCACGCGGACCTCGATGAACTCGCCCGCATCGGTGCCCGCATTGTCGTAATGGATTTCGTTCAGGCGCGGATCGAGCGGGATCGGCGCATCATTGGCGCGGCCCGCGGTGTTCTCCTCAGGGGCGCGCCAGCTGCCATCCTCGTTGCGCATCAGCGACTGGCCGATCAGGGTCGCGCCATCCTCGGCCACGCCGATATCGGTCGAGGTGACGCCATCGGCGACGCCGCCGACCGCGGTCATCTCGCCCTCATAGCTGAGGAATTCGATCAGCGCGGGGCCATTGGCCAGCGCGATGCCGTCGGGCGCGCCGTTTTGCAGCCCGTTCGCGGGCAGGGCGATCACATAGTAATCCCAGGTCCCGTCGGTGGTCATCGTGCCGCCCGTCACCGCCAGCGTGCCATAGGCCGTGCCGTTCGAGCCATTGTAGAGCACGACGCTCAGGTAGCTCGCATCATCGCCCGCCGCCACGCGGACCTCGATGAACTCGCCCACATCGGCGCCCGCATTGTCATAGTGGATCTCGTTGATCCGCGCGGTGACCTCGGGCAGCTCGAGCACATCGGCCACCGTCACGGTCAGATCGACGCTGTCGGTCGCGCCGAAATCGTCGGTCACGGTCACGGTCAGCTGATAGGCATTATCGCCATCGGCATCGGCCGGGGCCTCGTAATCGGGGGCGGCGGCGAAGGCAATCGCGCCGGTCGCCGGGTCGATGGTGAAAAGCGCGGCATCGGCGCCGGACAGAGAGTAGGTCAGCACAGCGCTGTCCACATCCTGCGCGCTGATCGCGGCGGCGACGGCGGAGGTGTTTTCATCGACCGAAACGGCCGGAACCAGCGTCAGCACCGGCGCGTCATTGGTGCCGGTCAGCGTCACGGTGACGGTCGCGGTATCGGTGCCGCCCTTGCCGTCATCGACGGTATAGGTGAAGGTATCGGTGACCACCTCGCCCTCGGCCAGCGCGTCGAAAGAAGCGCCCGCCAGATAGCGGATCTGCCCGCCGACCAGCGTCACGCTGGCGCCCAGCGTCGAGACCGCATCGACCGCGGTGATGGTCATCGCATCGCCGTCAAACTCGCGGTCATTGGCCAGCAGGGCGGTCGCGTCGATCAGCGCCTCGGCGCCCTCGAAAGCCGCGAAGACATCATCGCCCGCCAGCACCGCATTGTTCCGCCCGTCGAGCCAGAGCGTGTAATCATCGGCCGCAAAATGCAGCGCCTCGACATTGCTCAGCGTGGTGGTGCCCGCAAGGGTCGCCACGCGCGTCACCGCCGGCAGGCCGAAGCGCCCGCCGAACCGGGTGATCCCGGCCTCAAGGATCGAGCCCTCGAAGACCACCAGATCCATGCCGCGGCCGCCGTCGATATAATCATGTCCGGCCGAGGCCAGGATCGTGTCATCGCCCGATTTGGCGAGGATCAGGTCATTGCGGGCGCTGCCCTCGAGCAGCTCGCCCCGGCGCGTGCCGATCACCGGGAAAATGCGCATCGGCGCCGGCGCGTGGTGGTGAAGGTTGGAAGAACCGAAATTCGGTCCGCGCATGCTGGCCATGATGCCCCCCAAGTGATTCTGACAGATTCAAAGTTTACTAATTGGTTAAGGGTAACAGCGGCGTGACGTGGCAAACAAGTTATGTGACAGCCACAATACATCTTTGACGCCAGAGACTTGGCCGGATGCCGCGCGGATCGGCGCGGTGCCGCCTGTCCGGGCTGTTGCGCCAGATCAATTCTGCAGGTGCGAAATAATGCTATGGTAATCCTGCGAAGCTAACTCTGAGGAGGACAGACTATGCCCAGCAAGACCACGACCACGACCATGGCCGGTTGCCTCGCGACCCCCACAATGGATTTCGGCATGTTCCTGCGGCCGCAGTTCCATCTGGCCGAGGCGGTGCTGAAGCAGAATATCGAGATGCTCGACTTCCTGAAGACACGGGTCGAGCGGGATCGGCTGATGCTGGCCAAACTGGCCGCGACGCAGGATCCGGCACAGGCGATGGAGCTGTGGACCGGGTTCTGGCAGGCGATGCTGAGCGATTATGCGGGCGAGACCAACAAACTCGCCGCTTCGGTCGCAGGCATTGCCGAACAGGCCGTGCGCACGGCCACCGAAGAGGGCGAGGCCCTGATGGCGGTGGGCGGCGCGGCGAAGGGCTGAGGGGCGGCGCGGCCGCCCGGGGGCCTTGGGGCGCTCAGCCCCGTTCTCACCGCGGGCGGTTTGCCCGCAAACCGTGACCCGGCGGCCCGTCCGCCGCTGCAAAGCCGGTGGGCAGCCTGCCCGCCCGAAAGCGAGAGAAGATGACCACCACCGCCCAAGCTCCGCGCAAGCGCACGCCGGCGGGTGCATCGAAGGCTGCACCTGCCAAGTCGAAACCCTCCAGCGCTGCGGCCGCGACGGCCCCCAAGACGGCCGAGGCCGCGGTGGCGCAGGTGAACCTGCCCGCGACCGTGCCTGTCCATGCCGACACCCCCGAGAAGAAGGCCGCCGAGGCCGCCTTCCAGAGCCTCGATCACTATGTCCATGCGCGGCTGGGCAAGATGTGGGGCGGGCTCTCGCCGCTGTCGCTGTCGATGGCCTTCACCGATTGGGCCGCGCATCTGGCGATCAGCCCGGGCAAGCAGGCCGAGATGGGCTGGAAGGTCGCGCGCAAATGGCAGCGCCTTGCGGCCGAGATGATGTGTCAGGCGATGGGCGGCGAGGGCGCGGCCTGCGTCGAGCCGCTCAAGCAGGACCGCCGCTTTGCGGGCCCCGAATGGGCGCAATTCCCGTTCTCGTTCTATTCGCAAAGCTTCCTGCTGGCGCAGCAATGGTGGTCGAATGCGACGACCGGGGTGCATGGCGTCGAGGCGCGGCATGAGAAGCTGGTGGAATTCTATGGCCGGCAGTTCCTCGACATGCTCTCGCCCTCGAATTACCTGCTGACCAACCCGCAAGTGCTGGCGCGCACCCGCGAGGAGGGCGGCCGCAACCTGATCCGCGGCGCCGAATTCTGGTTCGAGGATCAGATGAAGAAGCTCGCGGGCGAGGCCGATCCGGTGCCCGAATTCACCCCCGGCATCGAGGTCGCGCTGACCCCGGGCAAGGTGGTGTTTCGCAACCGGCTGATCGAGCTTTTGCAATACACGCCGACCACGGCCAAGGTCCACGCCACGCCGCTCTTGATCGTGCCGGCCTGGATCATGAAATACTATATTCTGGATCTCTCGGCGCAGGAAAGCCTGATCAAATGGCTTGTGGATCAAGGCTTTACCGTCTTCTGCATCTCTTGGAAGAACCCCGATGAGGGCGACCGCGATCTGGGCTTCGATGATTATCGCGAGCTCGGCGTGATGGCCGCGATCGACGCGATCGGGCAGATCACCGGCGCGCCGCAGATCCATGGGCTGGGCTATTGCCTCGGCGGCACGCTTCTGTCGGTTGCCGCCGCCACGATGGCGCGCGATGGCGATGCGCGGCTTGCCAGCATGACGATGCTGGCAGCCCAGGTCGATTTCACCGAAGCGGGGGAGCTCAGCCTCTTCACCAACGAGGATCAGCTCTCGCTCCTTGAAGACATGATGTGGGACGAGGGTTATCTCGACAAGGATGCGATGGCGGGCACCTTCTCGATGCTGAAATCGCAGGATCTGATCTGGTCGCATCTGGTGCGCGAATATATGCTGGGCGAGCGCGAGGCCCCCTCGCATCTGGGCGCCTGGAGCCATGATGCGACCCGGATGCCCTATCGGATGCATGCCGAATATCTGCGCCGCCTGTTCCTGAACAACGATCTGGCCGATGGCCGGATGGAATCGAACGGCGCGCATATCTATCTGCAGGACATCAAGATCCCGGTCTTCGCCGTGGCGACCGAGCATGACCATATCGCGCCCTGGAACTCGGTCTTCAAGCTGACCTATCTGACCGGCGACGGGGTGACCTTTGCGCTGGTGTCGGGCGGGCATAACACCGGGATCGTGGCGCCTCCGGGCAGCCCGCGGGCGAAATACCGGATCATGACGCATCACGCGGGCGAGCCGCATCCCGGCCCCGACGACTGGGCGGCGGGCGTGGCCAAGGTCAATGGCTCCTGGTGGGAGCCCTGGGCCGACTGGCTGCACGAGAAGGGCGGGGAACAAGACGTCGCGCCGCCGCCGATGGGCCCCGATCTTGGGGCGGCGCCGGGCAGCTACGTTCTGGTGCGCTGATCAAGGAAGGCCGGGGGCGCTGCCCCCGGACCCCCAAAGAAAGAGGGGCTCCGCCCCGCCGATGCTGCGCATCGGCTCCCCGGGATATTTGAAGCAAGATGAAAGGGCAGGGGGTTCTGCCCTTTCGCATCCGGTGTATCGCAGGCGGCGGCGGGCCACCCCATGCGCGCCTCCTCCCCTCAACAGTGTGCAAATATCCCGGGGTCCGGGGCAGCGCCCCGGCGGCCTGCCACCCCGAGCCAAGCCTTGCACATCATCTGTGCCGAAATATCCCGGGGGTGGGTGCGGCACGCACCCAGGGGGCAGCGCCCCCTGCCACGGCCCATCTGGCGCCCGGTCAGCCCTTCCAGATCCAGCCGCCGCCGAAGATCCGCGTGCCCTCGGGCTCATAAAAGACGCAAGCCTGCCCCGGGCTCACGCCTTCCTCGGGGTCGAGCAGCTCGACCTCGGCCGTGGTTGCCGAGAGCGGCCGCACGATCGCCGCGCGCGGCGGCCGCGTCGAGCGGATCTTGACCGACAGATGCCATTCCGCGCGGCTGTCGAAGGGCGCATCGCCCAGCCAGTTGATCTCGCGCACGGGCACGATGCGGGTCGAGAGCGCCTCTTTCGGGCCGACGATGACCCGGCGATTGTCCGCATCCAGTTTCACCACATAAAGCGGATCGCCCAGGCCCCCGATGCCCAGACCCCGCCGCTGGCCGATCGTGTAATGGATCACCCCGCGGTGCTGCCCAAGCACGTTGCCGGCCATGTCAACGATCTCGCCCGGGTCCGCAGCCCCGGGGCGCAACTTCTCGATAACGCTCGCATAATTGCCATTCGGCACGAAGCAGATATCCTGGCTGTCGGGCTTGTCCGCCACCGCCAGCCCATGCTCGGCCGCCAGCGCCCGGGTCTCGGCCTTGCTCGCCAGATGGCCCAACGGAAAGCGCAGGAAGGCCAGCTGCTCGGGCGTGGTCGAGAACAGGAAATAGCTCTGATCGCGATTCGGATCGGCCGCCGAATGCAGCTCGGGACCATGGGCGCCCATCTTGCGCTGGATGTAATGCCCGGTCGCCATGCAGTCCGCGTCGAGGTCGCGCGCGGTTTCCAGCAGGTCCTTGAACTTCACCCGCTCGTTGCAGCGGATGCAGGGCACCGGCGTCGCGCCCGCCAGATAGGCATCGGCAAATTCCTCGATCACCGCCTCGCGGAAAGTGTTCTCATAGTCCAGCACATAATGCGGGAAGCCCATTTCCTCGGCCACCCGGCGCGCATCATGGATATCCTGCCCCGCGCAGCAGGCGCCCTTCTTCGCAAGCGCCGCGCCGTGGTCGTAAAGCTGCAGGGTGACGCCGACCACGTCATAGCCCTGCTTCTTCAGCTCGGCCGCCACGACCGAGCTGTCAACGCCCCCCGACATGGCGACGACGACGCGCGTTTCCTCGGGTCGCTTGGCGAATCCGAGCGAATTGAGCGCAATATCCTTACTCATGGGTAGTGCCCTTTAACCAGACCTTGAGGAATATAGGAAAATACAAGGCAGTCTCAACCCCGGGCTTCATTCCCCGTTAAGCCATCAGGGGCATCCTAGGCAGCGAACGACGAAGGGGTGTGCCCATGTATCTGAAGAAAGTCGATGGCCCGCGTGCCGTTACGCTGCCCGATGGCACGATTCTCACCCGGGCCGATCTGCCGCCCAAGGAGACCCGACGCTGGGTCGCCAGCCGCAAGGCGGTGCTGGTGCATGCTGTGTCCTTCGGCCTTGTGACGCGCGCCGAGGTGCTCGACCGCTATGAGCTGTCGGAGGAGGAATTCGATCTCTGGATCGAGGCGGTGCAGAAACACGGCATCGCGGGGCTGAAAGTGACGGCGATTCAGAAATACAGACAACTTTAGGGTCAGGACCCATAAATCGACTTGAGGCTGCACGGGCTGCATGATTCAAGCTCCCAAACAGAGGGGGCATGATGAGCGGGCATTTCTGGTTGAC
>JACXUS010000425.1 GCA_014763785.1 Sphingomonadales bacterium
CGCATTACATGCGCGCGCGGCTGATCCCCTCGGCCGAGGGGCTGCCCGCGATCACCCCCTTCGGCAATCAGGATTCGGCGCTTCTGGGCGTTCTGGCCGAGGCCGATGCGCTGCTGATCCGTCCGCTGGGCGACGGGCCGCGGGCGGCCGGCGAGGTGGTCGAGTATCTTCCCCTGTGACCGCCAGTGTGGCGGATGCCGCCTTAACATCCGGTTAACCACAGCCCGATATTCTGCAGAAAACTTGACACGAAAGGGGAACAGGGTTAGAACCTTGAGTGAACAAGATCGGGGTGCGATCCTGGAGGGGTTGGAATGCTGACGCGCAAGCAGTTGGAATTGCTGGAATTCATCCAGAAACGGATGGACTGCGACGGGGTTCCGCCCTCGTTCGACGAAATGAAGGATGCGCTGGATCTGCGGTCGAAATCGGGGATCCACCGGCTGATCACCGCGCTTGAGGAGCGTGGCTTCATCCGTCGCCTGGCGCATCGGGCCCGCGCGATCGAGGTGGTGAAGCTGCCCGAGGCGCTGGAGAAATCGCTGGCCAAACCCGGGGCCAAGCCGGGCTTTGCCCCGCGCGTGATCGAGGGCGACCGCACCGACCCGCCCGCGGGCGCGATGCCGGTTGAGGCGGTGATGGCGCTGGAGCTGCCGGTGATGGGCCGCATCGCGGCCGGTGTGCCGATCGAGGCGATCGCCGAGGTCTCCCACCACATCGCGGTGCCGGGCTCGATGCTGTCGGGGCGCGGCCAGCATTACGCGCTGGAGGTCAAGGGCGACTCGATGATCGAGGCCGGGATCAACGATGGCGATATCGTGGTGATCCGCGAACAGACCACGGCCGACAATGGCGATATCGTCGTGGCGCTGGTCGAGGGCCATGAGGCGACGCTGAAGCGCTTCTATCGCCGCGGTGCGATGATCGCGCTGGAGGCCGCGAACCCGGCCTATGAGACGCGGATGCTGCGCGAGGATCAGGTGAAGGTGCAGGGCCGTCTGGTCGGGCTGATCCGCAGCTATTGAACGCGGCCCGGGCCGCTATGCTGACAACGGGCGCCCGCGGCGCCCGTTTTGTTTTGGCCCGGGCGGTGCGGTTGAAGGGGGCGGTTGGCCCGCGCCAAAGGCGCGGGCCAACCGCAAGCGGCGGCCAGAGGCCGCCGCGCCCTGCCCATCCCTCAGCCCGTTTAATTCAGGATACTGCCCGGCCAAACCGCCGCCCTACGCGCCGTCAGCCCCCGCAGCGCCCGATCAGCGCCCGCGATCCGGCGCGGTCCAGGGCCGCAGCCCCTTGGCCGCGGCCACGCTCACGATCCGCCTGCCGGGCCAGAGCGCGACAGCGCCGGTCTGCGCCAGCCGCGCCTCGTCCCACAGATCGCAGCCGCCCCAGTCGCCCGCGGGCGCCCGTGCCGCCAGAACCACCAGCGCGCCGTCGCGGCAGGCCTCGATCAGCGGCGCGGCGCTAGCGTCCTTGCCGCTCAGATGCACGATCCGTTGCCCGCCGAAGACCCCGGCGCGGGCGCCACGCGGCCCCTCGAAACCCGCCCGCGCCGCGGCCGCCTCGATCCCGGCGTCATCGCCATCGGCCTCGAGCCAGCGCTCGGCCACGAAGGCCTGACCGGGCTTGGACTGCACCCGCCCCGCGGGCCCGATCACCCCGACGAGCCGCCCGCCCTCGGCGATCAGCACCGGCGGCCGGGTGGCGCCCTGCCAGCCCAGCGCCGCAACGAGCAGCGCAGCCA
>JACXUS010000132.1:0-1611 GCA_014763785.1 Sphingomonadales bacterium
CGAGATATTCAGCGATCGACGCCAGAACCACCCGGCACGAGGGATATGCCCTGTCGATCAAGCACCGCAAACGGATCGAAGAGGCGTTCGGCTGGGCCAGGTCACGTCCGTCAAGCTGGTGTAATTTCCCGGATGGCCTGAGGTCATGATCAGGCGGCTTTCGTTGTGATGCTGAGAATGGGGTCGATCTCCTCCTTGTCGATCTGGGCGAAGGCCTCGACCATCATGTAGCGGCTTGATGTCTGCCATTCGTCATTCTGCTCGAACAGCACCGCGCCGATCAGGCGCATGATGGAGGCCTCGTTCGGGAAGATCCCGACGACGTCGGCGCGCCGTTTCACCTCCTTGTTCAGGCGCTCGATCGGGTTGGTGCTGTGAAGCTTGGTGCGGTGCTGGCGCGGGAAGGACATGTAAGTCAGGACGTCGTGCTCGCTGGTGTCCATCAGGTCGGCCAGCTTGGGCCAGCGCGGACGCAGCTGTTCGGCGACCTTGCGCCAGGTCTCGCCGGCATGGGCGCGGTCGGGCTGGTCGAAGGCCTGCCGGATCGCGGCGGCGACGACGGTGTGCTGACCGCGCGAGACGTGCGCGAGGGCGTTCCTCATCCAGTGAACGCGGCAGCGCTGCCATGTGGCTTCGAAGACGCGGGCGATGGCGGCCTTGAGACCGGTATGGGCGTCGCTGATGACCAGCCTGACCCCGCCGAGGCCGCGGGCCTTCAGGGACCGCAGGAACTCGGTCCAGAACGTCTCGGCTTCCGAGGGACCGATGCCCAGACCGATGATCTCCCTGCGGCCCTCGGTGTTGGCAGCCACGGCGATTATGGCCGCGACGGGCACGATCCGGCCGCCCTGGCGGACCTTCAGGTAGGTGGCATCCAGCCAGACATAGGGCCATTCGCCGGTCAGCGGGCGGTTCAGGAACTCGCCAACGCGTTCGTCGATGTCCTTGCAGAGCTTCGACACCGTGCTCTTGGAAATGCCGCTCAGGCCCATCGCCTGCACCAGTTCGTCGACGCGGCGGGTCGAGACGCCGCCGATCCACGCCTCCTGGATGACGGCGACCAGCGCCTGCTCCGAGGTCTTGCGGGCCTCCAGGAAGCCCGGAAAGTAGCTGCCCTGGCGCAGCTTCGGCACCCGCAGGTTGAGCGTGCCCAAACGGGTATCGAGAGCGCGCTCTCGATACCCGTTCCGCCAGGTCGTGCGTTCGCCGCTGTGTTCATGACGCCCGGCGCCGATCAGGCCCTCCGCATCGGCCTCCATCATCAGCTGGAGCACGGCCTCGGCGATGCTGCGCAGAAAGTCGCCCTGGTCATGCTTGGCCAGAAGCTCGGACAGGTTCATGTTGGTCTTGGTCATCGGGGTCCTCTGTGGTCCGTGGTTGAAGTCGCCAAACTCCACCTCGACCATACACCTCGATGGCCACCCGGGATCACACCGTCGACGGCGCTGAAATTACACCACGTCCTCGGACGCTAACCTTGGCCAAGACCGTCGGCGGCATGGCCCAGACCGACTATCGCGGCCTCGAAAGGGTCCGCTCCCGCTTCATCCTGACCATGGCCGCCAACAACCTCGCCCGACTTCCCCGGCTGCTGGCTGCGTGACGATAGAA
>JACXUS010000132.1:1645-9461 GCA_014763785.1 Sphingomonadales bacterium
CGCTTCATCCTGACCATGGCCGCCAACAACCTCGCCCGACTTCCCCGGCTGCTGGCTGCGTGACGATAGAAAACCGCGTCAAACAAGCATACTTTCTGCGCCAAGGCGCCCGAAGCCAAGCCCGGACAGTTGCGCCGAAAGAAAACCGTTCTGCACAGCCGACTTCTTCAGCGGCCTGCTAGAGCGGCAGAAGCGTCGTCGATTTGATCTCTTCCATGCTCAGAAGCGCGGTCACGTTGTAGATCTTCACCTCGGAGATCAGCGCCTGATAGAACTGGTCATAGGCCCGCGCGTTCTTGACCCGCACCTTGAGGATATAGTCGATATCGCCCGCCAGCCGGTGCGCCTCGAGCACCTCGGGGCGGGCCCGCAGCGTGGCCAGAAACTTGCGCTGCCAGTCGGCCTCATGCTCCGAGGTGCGGATCAGCACGAAGAAGCAGGCCTCGAGCCCCAGCGCCTCGGGGTCGAGCAGCACGGTCTGCCGCCCGATCACGCCCTGATCCTTCATCTTGCGAATCCGGTTCCAGACGGGCGTCTTCGACGAGCCCACCTTGCGCGCGATTTCGTCGAGCGACTGGCTTGCATCTTCTTGCAGTTGCGAGAGGATTTTTCGGTCCATCTCGTCGAGCCGGACAGCCATTCCGGTTTCCTCCGTGTGGCGGGAAATTCGTATGCCCCGGGCGCCAATGCGGAACATGCGTCCTTATCTATCCGACCCCATGGCGGCGCACCAGAATAATTTCCTATATTAAGCGCAGAAATCGAAGCCCGGAGGCCCGAGATGAGCCGCAAATTCACGCCCAAGGTGGTGACCGCCAACGATCTGCGCATCGGCGATGTGGTCTATATGACGGCCGATGGCGGCTGGACGCGGGCGCATGCCGAGGCCGAGCTGATCGAGGATGAGGCGATTGCCGAGCTGTGGCTGCTGGCGGCGATGGGCCAAGCGGGGCTGGTCGTCGGCGCCTATCTGGCGGATGCGCGGATGGGGCCGCAGGGCCCCGAGCCCGTGCATTTCCGCGAGGTCTTCCGCACCCGCGGCCCCTCGAACTATGTCCACGGCAAGCAGGAGAGCGCGCATGTATGAATATTCCGACTTCGACGAAGCCTTCGTCCGCGCCCGTGCCGCCCAGTTCCGCGGCCAGGTCGAGCGCCGCCTGTCGGGCGCGCTGACCGAGGAGGAATTCCGCCCGCTGCGCCTGATGAACGGGCTCTATCTGCAGCTGCATGCCTATATGCTGCGCGTCGCGATCCCCTATGGCACGCTGAGCGCGCGGCAGATGCGGCAGCTCGCGATGATCGCCGAGCGTTGGGACCGCGGCTATAGCCATTTCACCACGCGCCAGAACATCCAGTTCAACTGGCCGAAGCTGACCGATGTGCCCGATATCATCGACGCTTTGGCCGATGTGGGGATGCATGCGATCCAGACCTCGGGCAATACGATCCGCAACGTGACCACCGATGCCTTTGCGGGCGCGGCCGCCGATGAGGTGGCCGATCCGCGCCCCTATGCAGAGCTGATCCGGCAATGGTCCACCGACCACCCGGAATTCCAGTTCCTGCCGCGCAAGTTCAAGATCGCGATCACCGGGGCCGAGGCCGACCGCGCCGTCATCCGCGCCCATGATATCGGGCTGCAACTGGTCGCGCGCGCGGGCGAGATCGGGTTCCGCGTCTTCGTGGGCGGCGGTCTGGGCCGCACGCCGATGATCGCGCAAGAGATCCGCGATTTCCTGCCCGCGGCCGATCTGCTGCCCTATCTGGAGGGGATCGTCGCCGCCTATAACCTGCTCGGGCGACGCGACAACAAATATAAGGCGCGCATCAAGATCACCGTTTTCGAGAATGGCATCGACGCCTTCCGCGCCGCGACCGAGGCCGAATTCGCCACGATCCGCCCGCGCTATACCGGCGTGGATCAGCAGATCCTGGGCGAGATCACCCATGCCTTCCGCGCGCCTGACTTCGTCGCCAAGGACACCGCCTTTTATGACCGCGCGCTGGCGGTCGATCCGCTCTTCGCCGCCTGGGCGCGGCAGAACCTGACCGCGCATCGCCGCGAGGATCACGCCATCGTCACCGTCTCGATCAAGGCGCATGGCGCGACGCCGGGCGATGCGACGGCCGATCAGATGCGGGTGCTGGCCGATCTGGCCGAGCGCTATGGCTATTCCGAGCTGCGCATCAGCCACGAACAGAACGTGGTGCTGCCGCATGTGGCGCGCGCCGATCTGCCGAGCCTGCATGCGGAACTGCTGCGCGCGGGGCTAGCGACCGCAAATGTCGGGCTTTTGTCGGATATCATCGCCTGCCCCGGCATGGATTACTGCGCGCTGGCCACCGCCCGGTCGATCCCGGTCGCCCAAGGTCTGGCCACGCATTTCCGCGATCTGGGGCTGGAAGAGGACATCGGTGCGCTCAAGATCAAGATTTCCGGCTGCATCAATGCCTGCGGGCATCACCATGTCGGCCATATCGGCATCCTCGGTCTGGACCGGGCGGGCGTCGAGAATTACCAGATCACGCTGGGCGGCGACGCCACCGAAACCGCAGCCATTGGCGAGCGTGCGGGCCCCGGTTTCGCCTATGACGAGGTGATCCCGGCGATCGAGCGGCTCTTGCGCGCCTATCTGGCGCTGCGCGTGGATCGCGCCGAAGATTTCCTGACCGCCTTCCGCCGTCTGGGCCCTGCGCCCTTCAAGGAAGCGCTCTATGGCGAGGCCCGGGATGCTGCCTGACATCGCGATCCGGGTTGCGGGTCTGAACGACCGTTATCGCCATCATGCGGCGATTTCGGTGATGGAAAAGGCGCTGAAGGACCCCGACACCGGCGAGGTGGCCTTGGTCAGCTCTTTCGGGGCCGAGTCGGTCGTGCTGCTGCATATGGTCTCGGTCATCGCGCCGGGCACGCCGGTGGTGTTCATCGACACGCTGATGCTGTTCCCCGAAACGCTGGAGTATCAGCGCGAGGTGGCGGCGAAACTCGGGCTGACCGATGTGCGGGTGATCACCGCCTCGGACGCCGCGCTGCGGCTGGAGGACCCCGACGGCACGCTGCATCAGTTCGACACCGATGCCTGCTGCGCGCTGCGCAAGACGGTGCCGCTGGAAACCGCGCTGAGCGGGTTCGACGCCTGGATCACCGGGCGCAAGCGCTATCAGGGCGAGACCCGCCAGACCATCGACTTCTTCGAGGTCGAGACCGAAACGCGCATGAAGATCAACCCCTTGGCGCATTGGGGCCGGGAGGATCTGGAAGAATATATCACCGAGAACCGCCTGCCCCGGCATCCGCTGGTGACGCGCGGCTACCCATCCATCGGCTGCGCCCCCTGCACGAGCCCTGTGAAGCCGGGCGAAGACCCGCGCGCCGGGCGCTGGCGCGGCTCGGCCAAGACCGAATGCGGCATCCATTTCATCGGCGGGCGCGCCGTTCGTGTGAAGAACGACGCGCAAACCCCTGACAACACGGAGAAAGTGGCATGAGCGTGATCGTGCGCGACGACGGCTTCCACGCCGAGGATTTCACCGGCACCGTGATCGAGATTGCCCCCGAGACCGCCCCCGAGGCGCTGTCCGGCCTGATCGCGGCGGCCGAGGCCAGCGCGGGCGAGGCGGCGCTGATGCTGCGGGTGGCCTTCCCGGCCTTCAGCGACGGGCGCGGCTTCACGCTGGCGCGGCGCGCGCGGGCGGCGGGCTTCACGGGTCGGCTGCGCGCGGCCGGTCATGTGCTGGCCGATCAATATGCGATGGCGCGGCGCTCGGGCTTTGACGAGGTGGAGATCAGCGCCGAGCTGGCCGCCCGTCAGGATGCTGCGCAATGGGCCGCGCGCGCCGACTGGAGGGCGGGCGATTATCGCGCGCGGTTGCAGGGCTGAGCTTGCGCCGCTTTAACCTTTTCGTGGCAGGCTGGACGCGCTAGAACCGCCCCAGCCGCCGCCACTTGAGCCAGATCAAGGTGCCCGCCCTGCCCCAAGAGGTATCTGCGCTGCATCTTTACCGCAAAGCCGTGCCGGGCCTGCCCGCATGGCCCCAAGGACCGAGACACCCCGTGACCGACACCACCGCCATTCCGCCCGTCAAGACCCTGCCCGATGCGCAAACCGTGACCGCGGTGACGCATTGGACCGACCGGCTGTTTTCCTTCCGCGTGACGCGGCCGCAGACGCTGCGCTTCCGGTCCGGGGAATTCGTGATGATCGGTCTGATGGACGAGCGCGGCAAGCCGCTCCTGCGCGCCTATTCGATCGCCTCGCCCGCCTGGGACGAGGAGCTCGAATTCTATTCGATCAAGGTGCCCGATGGCCCGCTGACCTCGAAACTGCAGCATATCAAGGTGGGCGATCAGATCATCCTGCGCCCGAAACCCGTGGGCACGCTGGTGATCGACGCGCTCCTGCCCGGCAAGCGGGTCTGGTTCCTCGCCACCGGCACCGGGATCGCGCCCTTCGCGTCCCTGATGCGCGAGCCGGAAACCTATGAAAAGTTTGAAGAAGTCATCATGATGCACACCTGCCGCACGGTCGAGGAGCTGGAATACGGCCGCCGTCTGGTCGAGGATCTGGTGAACGACCCGCTGATCGGCGAAATGGTCGAGGGCAAGCTGAAATACTACCCCACCACCACCCGCGAAGAGTTCCATCACATGGGCCGGATCACCGACAATCTGGTGAATGGCAAGGTCTTTGCCGATCTCGGCATCGCGCCGATGGACCGCGAGCATGACCGCGCGATGGTCTGCGGCAGCCTTGCCTTCAACAAGGATGTGATGGCGGTTCTGGAGGGGTTCGGCCTGCGCGAGGGCGCCAATTCCGAGCCGCGCGAATTCGTGGTCGAGAAGGCCTTCGTGGGCGACGGGATCTGAGGCGACGGGATCTGAGGCAACGGGATCTGAGGCCGGGGGCTTTGGGGCGGGGGCTCTGAGGCCCGGCGGTCAATGGGAAACGGCCGCGCCCCCGGGGCGCGGCCGTTTTCGTTTGGCCAAGCGCGGCGGTCCCCCGGGGCGTAAACCGCGGCGAGAGGGGCGCTGCCCCTCGCCCCTGCGGGGCTCACCCCGGGATATTTTGAGCAAGATGAAAGCCCGAGGCACGGGGCACGGGGCACGGGGCCAATGGAACGGGGCCAATGCAGCGGGACCGGCCGGACGGGGCGCGCGCCCGCTGTCCACCCTCTTTCGCGGCCGGAAGCGGCGCCGGGCCCCGGCACCGCTCGCCTGCCCCGCGCCGCCCCTCGGGCCGCGGCTCAGAGCCCCAGCGCCGCTTTCACCTGATCAATCGCCGTGCTGACCAGATCGGGGTTCGAGCGCGCGCCCTCGACCACCGTCTTGAGCCCGGTCTTGGTCATCGCGCCCAGCTCCGAGGTTTCGATCATCTCGAGCAGCCGGTCCGCATCGAACCCCTCAGGGGTCAGCGCTTCGGCCGCGGCCTGCAGATCGGGGCTGAGCGCAGCCCCCGCCCCGGTCGTATCGGCAACCGCTTCGGCCGCCGCATCGCCGAGGCTCTCGGCGGCATTGGTGGCGGCGCTTGCGGCATCGCTTGCGGCTTCGGCGGCGGTGCTCGCAGCCTCGGCCGCGGCGGCGGTGGCGCTGTCGGCGGCCCCGGTCACAGCGTCGGTCACAGCGTCGCTCGCGGCTTCGGTCGCGGCGGCCGCGGCTTCGGTGGCAGCGCTCGCGGCATCGCTCGCGGCGCTGGCCGCGCCGGTCGCGGCATCCACCGCGGCTTCGGTTGCGGCGTCAGTTGCAGCACCCGCGGCCTCGGTCGCGGCCTGTGCCGCCTCTTGCGCGGCGGTGCTGGCGGCGGCGGCGGCGTCATTGGCGGCCTCTTGCGCGGCGGAAACCGCGCCGGTCACCGCATCGCTGGCCGCCTCTGCCGCGCCCTCGACCGCGCCCGCGGCAGTGTTGGCAGCCTCGGTCGCGGCTCCCGTCGCGCCTGCAGCCGCCTCCGAGGCAGCCTGACCAGCCTCGTCCAGCGTCGCGCTGCCCTCGGGCGTCTGCATCACATACCACGCGCCCGCTGCAATCGCCGCGATCACGACAACCAGTCCCAGAACCTTGTTCATCATTAACTCCCCTTCAGGTCGTGGTTCATCCAAGCCCCCATATCTGCCCCGCCCCGGCCCGGCGAAAGGGGTCAGGCGCCGAAATTTTCCCCCTCGGCGGGCCTTTGCTCATCGCCAGACGGGGAACGCGCGGCTTTGCGCCCGATTCCGGTTGAAAGCCGCGGCCCCCGGCACTATTTTGCGCGCCACCCAGAATGGCTACAGAAGGAACATCGCCATAGCCCGCAGACCGCACAATGCCCCGCCGCAGCGCGACACCGGCCCCCGGATCAACGACCGCATCCGCGCCCCCGAGATCCGGCTGATCGGCGCCGATGGGGAGAATGTCGGCGTGGTAAGCCCCGCCCGCGCGATGCAGATGGCCGAAGAGGCCGGGCTTGATCTGGTCGAGATCTCGCCCACCGCGGTTCCCCCGGTCTGCAAGATCATGGACTATGGCAAGTTCAAATACGAACAGCAAAAGCGCGAGGCCGAGGCGCGCAAGAAGCAGAAGATCATCGAGATCAAGGAAGTCAAATTCCGCCCCGGCACCGATACGCATGACTATGAGGTCAAGATGCGCTCGGTGATGCGGTTTCTGGAAGATGGCGACAAGGTCAAGATCACGCTGCGCTTCCGTGGCCGCGAGATGGCGCACCAGCAACTGGGTCTGGAACTGCTCAACCGCGTCAAGGATGACGTGGGCGAGGCGGGCAAGGTCGAAACGATGCCCAAGCTCGAAGGCCGCCAGATGGTGATGATGATCGCCCCGAAATAAGGCAGGGCGCGCAGTTTCAGAGCATCTGCGCCGATCCGCACCTAAGACCCTCCCCCCGCGGGAGGGTTTTTTCATGAAACACCCGCCCTTTTGCACCGCGGAGTGACGCTAGGTAAGGATTCCCCGACTGCGCAGGGGCGGCCGAGCTTAGGCATCCTGATCTGCGTCCGCGAAAGGCGGATTTCAGGGGGCTATATCATGGACATCAAATGCCTTGTGGCGGCCGCGGCCGTCGCAATCGGAGCCGGTGCCGCGGCCGAGGCGGCGACGCTCTATTCGGGTGAAATCCCGTCCGATCACTATATCACCTATATGGGCGCCGACTGGGCCTGGGCGTCGCCCTGCTCGGCCGACAGCTACAGCTGCGCGGCCTTCGATATCAGCGAGCAGTCGCTCTATGGCTGGCGCCTGCCGACCACCTCGGAGATCGAGACCTATATCCTGAGCAACTTCACCCAATTCATCAGCGCCTTTGTGACCGGGCCCGACGAGGACGTCTGGCCCTTTCCGGTCGCCTGCGCCGCGGGCTGGTTCAATGCAAGCTATTCGCATTGCGACCTGAACGATGCCCGGAACGGCTTCATCTGGGGCACGCCGTCCATCTATGGCCTGTTCGATCAGTACGGATATTATGATGAAACCTTCGTGCTGCGCACCACCGGCCTGCCGGCAGTGCCAGTGCCGGCGGCGGGCCTGTTGCTGCTCAGCGGGGCGGCGGCGCTTGGCCTGATGCGCCGCCGCATGCCGCGCGGCGGCTGAGCACGCGCGCGGGGCTGCGCCTCGGGTCGGCAGCCCCCCCCGGATGGCATCGCGCAGGCGTCACGCGCCCGATCCCGCCTGTCTCGGGGGCTGCGGCCCCCCGCTCTCGTGCCGGGGGGGATGCGAAACCCGCCCCGGCGGCCCGGATCATGCGCCCGCATCCGGCAACGGGCCCCGAGCCTCCCCGTTTCGTGAGGGGGTTTGATTTGAGGCGGGACCCGCGGCGTGGGAAAAGCAGTC
>JACXUS010000426.1 GCA_014763785.1 Sphingomonadales bacterium
GGATGGGTCGCCCCAGAGCACGCGGTAGTCGATCACCCACGCCTCCTCGTCGCGGCCCCAGCCGAGGATCTGCACCTCGATCCGGTCGCCCTGCACGTCCACGCCCGCGGTGAGCAAAGCGACCGAGGCGGGCAGCGCCTCGCCCCAGTCCTCGCGCCGGGCCATGAGCGGGTCGGCGGGAACGGTGTCGCCCGCCTGGTCCTCCCAGGACTCGCCCAGCTTGGTGTTCACCCAGACCTGCAGTCGGGGCGGATCCTTTCGGACGCGGCCGTGCTCGGCGGCGATCTCGGCCCATGTCTCCCACGGGGAATAGAGTGCCGAGAGGTGGAAGCCCGCGGTGCGGCCGTCGCCCTCGGCGGTCGCGCGCCATTCGCCTGCGGCGAGCAGGCGGGGTTTCTCATGCTCGTGGTGGATGCCGCCGCAGGCCTCGCAGACCAGATGCGCCTGATCGCGCCGCCCTTCTGGCCATCGGATGCGCGCCCAGGTGATCGGGGCCATGTCGCCGCAATGCAGGCAGGGGACGTGGTAGAAGCGCCGGTCACTGTGCTCGAAGGCGGCCTCGATGCGGGAATGCCCCTTCAGCGTGGGCGTGGAGACCATGTAGATCTTGCGCCGGCCCCGGAAGGTGGCGGTGCGCTGGATCGCCAGATCGACGGGATCGCCCTCGCCATCGGCGTCGCCCGGATAGCCGTCCACCTCGTCGAGGAACAGGTAGCGGACGGGCGTCGAGCGGAGGCCGACCGCGCTATTCGCCCCGGTCATCACCAGCTGGCCGCCGGGGAAGGATTTGCGGAACAGGCTGTTGCCCGCGTCGCGGGAGCGGGGTGCTGCGACCAGTTCGCGGAGCGCGGGCGTCGCCTCGATCAGCGGGTCGATGCGGACGGTGGTGTTCCGGCGCACCATGTCGAGCGAGGGCATCACGAGCATGGCGATGCCGGGCGCGTTCTGGATGATGTAGCCGATCCAGTTCAGCCCGGCCTCCGAGCCGCCGGTCTGCGCGCCCTTCATCAGCACGACACGCTCGAAGGGGCTGGCGGTCGAGAGCGCGTCCATCACCGCGCGCAGATAGGGCGTGCGGTCCGTGCGCCAGCGGCCGGGTTCGGCCGAGGTGGGCGGCAGGATGCGGTGCCGGTCGGCCCAGTCCGACACGGGGATCGGCGGTTCGGGGCGGATGCCGCGCCGCCAGGCGAGGTCGATGTCAGGCACCATCGCCAAGGCTCCCCAGCGGCAGGTCGGCCAGGTGTTCGAGATGCTCGCGCATCATCCGGTCGAGGGCGGCGAAGGTGGCGCGGGGATCTGCGCCAAGCTCGGCCGCCAGCAGGGGCGCCGTGCGCTGCACCCATGCCATGTGCGCGTCGCGCTCGGCACGGGCGCGCGCGAACACGGTCCTGGTGGCGGCGGCGGCCTCGACCAGCTGGCCCTGTTCGCGCTCGAACGCCAGCTTGGCGCGCTGGACCTTCACGATCTCGTGCAGCCGCTTGGCCTCCGCCAGCGTTGTCGTGGCACGACTGGGGACGGCGGCACCGCCCCGGTTGCGGCGGGCGGGGTCGAGGTTGTCCTCGATCCAGGCGAGCCCCACCGCAACGTCGATCTGCCCGTCCGCGCGCACCGGCAGCCCCTCGGCCACCAGTTGCGAGATGCGCCCCTTGGTCAGCCCGACGCGGGCGGCGAAGGCGGTCTTGGTCTCGTGGCTGTCGAGTTTAGTCATTTCCGCCCCCTGACGCTGGCGG
>JACXUS010000427.1 GCA_014763785.1 Sphingomonadales bacterium
GTCCAGCGCATCGGCGGCGGGGCCGGTCCCGGCGGCCGCCTGGCTGAGCCGACGCGTCAGATCCTTGGTCGCCTGCTCGATGCCGGACATCGACACGCCCGCCAGTTCGCCCGCGCGCTCCAGCGTCTGGATCGAGGCGACGGTGGTCCCGAGGGACTGCGCGAGCTTGGCCTGCGCATCGACGGTCTGCAGCCCGGAGCGGACCATGGCGACACCGGCGGCGGTGGCAGCAGCGACAGCGGCGGCGGCAGCAACGCGCACCCGCCGCGAGAACGCCGCGAGCCGGACGTTTGCCGCCTCCATCTCCCGGCTCAGCCGGCCGAAGCCGCGCGCCCCGGCCTCGCCCACGCCTTCCAGTTCAGCGCGCACTTGCCGTCCGCCCACGGCCGCGAGGCGGACGGACACTCGCTTTTCAGCCATTGGTCAGACTCCTTGCTTTCGCCGCATCGGCGTCTTACGTTTATGCCATCGATCAAGCGAAGGTATGACCATGGCCGAGACCGCGACCCTGTCCTCGAAGTTCCAGATCTCGATCCCCAAGGCGATCCGGGCCGCCCAGCACTGGGAGGCCGGGCTGACCTTTGCCTTCATCCCGAAAGGCACGGGCGTCCTGCTTGTGCCGGTGCCTAACCGGGAGGCGCTGAAGGGGCTCGCGCGCGGCGCGTCCGCCGCCGATTATCGCGACCGGACGGACCGGTTCTGATGATCCTCGTCGACACGTCGGCATGGATTGAGTGGCTCATCGGCTCGCCGACCGGCGAGAAGCTGTCTGAACATCTGCCCGAACAGGCCGAGTGGCTCGTACCGACCATGGTCCAGCTCGAGTTGGCGAAATGGCTGACGCGCGAGGTCGGCGAGGATAAAGCCGATCAGGTCATCGCCTTCACGCAGGTCTGCCAGATCGTGCCGCTCGACACCGAGATCGCGCTGGCGGCGGCGGAGGCCTGCCGCGAGCACAAGCTTGCCACCGCCGACGCCATCATCTTCGCAACCGCCCGCGCGCAGGGCGCGACGCTCCTGACCTGCGACGCACATTTCGAGGGGCTGCCCGGCGTCACGCTGATCGAGAAGATCAAGGCCTGACCCCCGGGCCACCATTCGCGCTCAGCTCCTCGTTCAGCTTCCGGACCATCACCGCTTCGATGACGGGCAGCAGTTCGGCCATGGCGAGCCGCGGCACGCCGAGCGCGTCGCCGAGCGCCAGCGCCGCTGACAGGTCCCAGCCGATCACGGCGCTTGGCAGGACACGCAGCTGGCCACCGAGGCGGCCGACGAGGTCCCAGACCTGCCAGCCCTCCGGAGTCTCCGGACGGTTCAGCCGCGCCGGGCAGTCCGGGCAGGCTTGCGCGCAGACTTCGCAGTAGCGCTCGCCCCCGCCGAAGGACCATTCGGCGAGAGCGCGGAGGCGTTTTTTTCCCGTTCCAGCAGCAGGCCCTTCGAGACGTAGGTCAGCTGGAAGGCCTCGAAGATCGGCCAGACGTCGAGCAGCGCGTCGATGGCCGCCGGGCTCGGGTCGATGGGCTTCCCGTCAGCATCGCCGATGCCCTCCCAGGCGAGCACCGCGCGGCGGGCCAGCGCCTTGGCGAAGGCGACGGCGCGCTCTTCGTCAGAAGCCTCCTCAGCTACCGCCTCGACGGCCGGATCGCCGCGCGTCGCCACCATCAGTGCGGTGGTCAGCGGTCGCAGCTGCACCCGGACGCCGGGCGCGAGGTCATGCCAGCGCGGCGCGT
>JACXUS010000428.1 GCA_014763785.1 Sphingomonadales bacterium
CAACGGGAGTGGCTCGAACTATTACGGGATCGAAGTGGGCCACAGCGTCGGCGCCTTCTGGGGGGAAGCCTATTTCACCCGCGTCGACCAGAGGAACACGACGGGTGATCTCTACGGTGTCTCGGGGCGCTACACGCTCAACGATCGCGTCTCGTTCAATGCAGCCCTCGACGTCTTCAATGTCTCCTACATGAACACGAACCGCGCCTCGATCGGCGTCGATTACAGCGTGACGGACGCCCTCACCCTGAGCGGCACGATCGGCCATTTCGACCAGGGCTATGCAGGCCCGTCGGACTTCATCTCGGTGGGCGCGACATTCACCTTCGGCCCGAACAAGCGCGCGACCTTCAAGCAGCGCGATCTGCTGAACTACTTGCCGGGTCTGGGCGGTTTCGCGGCCTGATCGCGCAACACAGGTTTCAGAATGACAAGGGCGGCCCCGTGGCCGCCCTTTCTCAACCCCGCTGCGCTCGCCGCGCGAGCCAGCCCTCCCAGGCGCCGGGAGAGCCCGCAAAGGCGTTCATATCCACCGTGCCGGGCACGCCGGGCACCACGCCGGTGCCGCTATACTGCCAGAAGCTCCACTGCGCGCCCGGATAACGCTCCATCGGGTGTCCCGCGACCGAGCGCAGCCAGAACTCGTAGCCCGGGAACTGCTCCAACCCGTTGTCACGCCAGAAATCGACCGTGGTGTAGATCACGGGCCGCGTGCCGTAATGCTCGTTCACGATGGCGAGGAAGCGGCGCATCTCGGCGCGGACCTCGCGGCCGGCGGGGCGGCGGCGACAGCTCGGCGAGGTATGGTTCCACTCGATATCGAGCACCGGTGGCAAATCCCCCGCACGCCTGGGGACATTCCGGATATACCAGCGCGCCTGCTCCTCGGGAGAGCGGCAGAAATAGTAGAAGTGATAGGCCCCGACCGGCACCCCCGCACCGCGCGCCAGCGCGGCATTCACGCGAAAGCCCGGGTCGGAGTGATCGCCCCCTTCCGTCGCCTTGAGCCAGGCGAACGAAACCCCCGCGCCGCGCGCCCGGTGCCAGTCGATCTCGCCCTGATAACGCGCCGCGTCGATGCCGTGCACCGGCAGGCTCGCGGGCGTCAGCCCTTCCCAGCCATGCGGGTCGGTATCGCCGAAGCGCGCGGGGATCCCGTCGGCGCGGTAGTTCGAAGCCGCGAGCATCGCGGGCCGCATCAACTCCGCCTGTTGGCCGCGCGGCGCGCCGCATCCCGCAAGGCTCAGCGCCGCCCCGGTCACGAACAGCCTGCGCGAGAGTCCCATGCTCACCTCCTCGTGATTTTGTACCAGCCTCTCATGCAAAGGCCCGGCTGTCACCTGTGACAACCGGGCCAATGAGGGCGATCGGCAAAGCCTTGCCGGGATCAGTCCGCCAGCATGAATTTGCCGGCATCAATGTGCTGGCGTCAGTTCCCGGGGCCGAAATCGGCCCCGGTGATCATCCCGTCGCCGTTGCGGTCGCGCATGCGGAACCAAAGATCGGTGCCCGCCACGAATTCCGTGCGCGAGATCACCCTGTCGCCATTCCGGTCGAAAATCATCAGCCCTTCCCCCGCGGGCGTGTCAAAGCCCGCAACGGCGGCCGCATTTCCGCCCGGCCCAAGACCGCGGCCCTGACCGGGACCTTGGCCCAGACCTTGGCCGGGGCCCATCCCCCTGCCGGGCGCCATGCCGCCCTTGCCGGGGCCCTGCCCCGGCCCCATCC
>JACXUS010000012.1 GCA_014763785.1 Sphingomonadales bacterium
ACTACAACACCGAGCGCCCGCATCTGGGCTACCGCAACCAGGGCCGACGACCCATCGAAACCGTCATGTCATTCGTCAGTCAAGAAGGTTAAGTGGACAAGGGCTCCAAACGGCCATCCGGCCCAACCTTCGCAAAGCGCCGGTTTGACGAAAGTCTCCAACTTGGACCCCTTTCCCCGGCGGAGCAACCCTTCGATCACGCGGGACGTCCAGCTTCGCACGGCCTCGACGATCCGGGAAAACCGGTGCATCAGCACAAGCAAAAGCCCCCCGAAACCGGAGGGCTCGTGTCGCCGCAAACGGCAGGTTCAGCGGTTGATCTGCCGCCGCGAGGTCTTCGCCTCGACCGGCACCGGCACCGCGATCATCTGCGCGCTCCGGTCCAGCCCCGCGGGGATCGCGTCGCGTTTGCCGCCGCCGGGGGTCTCGTCGTCCTCAGCCATCCGCATGATCGCAATCGCGAATTGCACGCCCGAGAAAACCACCGTGTTGAACACGATGAGCAGCGCCACCGCGATATAGCCGATGTCCGAGGTCGAGATCAGATGCCACAGGTTCGCCACGTTGAACCACAAAAGCAGGCCAACGAAGGTCACCGACAGGCCGAGACCAGCAAAGACGTTGCGAATGTAGAGACGGACCAGTTCAGGCATGCAGATTCCTCCGGGTTTCCCCTAATGTAATGCAGCTTTCACAATTTCCTACCGGCAATCTTGCCGCAGGGCAGAAAATTGCCACCCGAGGCACCGAAACGCCCCCGGATCGCCGGTCAGAACGCCTCGGGGCGGAACTCATGCGCCATGTGGTCAAGGACCGCATTGACGAATTTCGGCTCGCGGCCCTCGGGGAAGAAGGCCCGCGCCACATCGACGAATTCGGTGATCACCACCTTGGGCGGGGTCGCGGGGTTGGCAAGCTCGGCCCCCGCCGCACGGAAAAGCGCGCGCAGGACCGGGTCGATCCGGTCGATCGGCCATTTCGCCACCAGCGCGCGGTCGGTCGCCTGGTCGATCTTGGCCTGCCAGGTCACGGCATCTTCGCAGAGCCGCCGAAACAGATTCAGATCGCCCTCGGCATATTCCTCCTCGTCGATCACCTGACCGAAGCGGAAGGTCTCGAATTCGCGCATCACCCGGTCGACCCCCTGACCGCCCAGCTCCATCTGATAGAGCGCCTGCACCGCATAGAGGCGGGCGGCGGATTTCATCTGGCGCTTTTCCTCGGGCGTCAGCTTGCGCGGCGCCTCAGGGGTGTCGGGGGTCTCGGTGTCGGTCATGCTGTCGCGGGTCCTTCGGTCTCGCCGGCGATACGGATCGACTCACCCTGCGGGCGGAAGCCGATGCCTTTCGTCTGGCCCGCCCATTTGCGCGACAAAGCGATCAGATGCAAGGCCGCAGCCGCCGCCCCGCCGCCCTTGTTTTGGCCGGCCGGATCGGCGCGGACCTCGGCCTGGGGGCGGTTCTCGACGGTCAGGATGCCATTGCCAAGGCACACGCCCTGCAGGCCCAGCATGGTCAGCCCGCGCGAGCTGTCGTTGCAGACCGTGTCATAATGCGTGGTCTCGCCCCGGATCACGCAGCCGAGCGCGACGAAGCCGTCGTAATCGGTCATCCGCGCGGCGGTAGCGATGGCGGCGGGGATCTCCAGCGCGCCGGGCACCTCGACCAGATCGACCGCGGCGCCCGCCTGCGCGGCAACCGCGCGCGCGCCCGCAACCAGATTGTCAGCGATATCCTTGTAATAGGGCGCCACAACGATCAACAGCCGCACCGGCTTGTCGAAGTTCGGCAATTCAAGCGTGTAGTGCTGTTCGGAACCGGCCATCTCTTGCCCTTTCTCAATATGCGCGCGTTGCTTCGATCTCGAGGCCGTAGCCCTCGATCCCCACCACCTTGGGCAGGCCGGAATTGGTCATCAGCACCAGCCGGTGCAGCCCCAGCGCCGAGAGGATCTGCGCGCCAAGCCCATATTGGCGCAGCGTCTGCGGCGAGGCCTCGCCCGGCTGCACCATCTTCATCGAGGTCTCGCGCAAGAGCACCACGACCCCCCGCCCCTCGGCGGCAATCGCCTCCATCGCGCGGCCCAGATCGCCCGCCTTGGCGGCATTGAGCCCCAGCACATCGACCATCGGATCGAGCGCATGCATCCGCACCAGCACCGGGTCGGGGCTGGAAATATCGCCCTTGGACAGGACGATATGCTCGGAGCCTTGGGTTTCGTCGGTGAAGACCCGCATCGACCAGTCGCCGCCATGGATCGAAGTCACCGGGCGCTGCGCGGTTTCGCGCACCAGATTGTCGTGGCGGCGGCGATAGGCGATCAGGTCGGAAATCGTGCCGATCTTGAGCCCGTGTTTCTGCGCGATGGCGATCAGATCGGGCAGCCGCGCCATGGTGCCGTCTTCGTTCATGATCTCGCAAATCACGCCCGCGGGGTTCAGGCCGGCAAGGCGGCTGATATCGACGGCGGCCTCGGTGTGGCCGGCGCGGACCAGAACGCCACCCTCGCGCGCGCGCAGCGGGAAGACATGGCCCGGGGTGGCAATGTCGCCCGGCCCCTTGGTCGGGTCGATGGCGACCGCCACGGTGCGGGCGCGATCATGCGCGGAAATCCCCGTCGAGACCCCCTCGCGCGCCTCGATCGAGACGGTGAAGGCGGTCTCGTGGCGGCTCGAATTGCTGGCCGACATCAGCGGCAGGCCGAGCGCGTCGATCCGCGAGCCCGGCATCGCCAGACAGATCAGCCCGCGGCCATGGGTGGCCATGAAGTTGATCGCATTCGGCGTCGCCATCTGCGCGGGGATCACGAAATCGCCCTCGTTCTCGCGGTCCTCGTGATCGACAAGGATGAACATCTTGCCGTTGCGGGCGTCGTCGATGATCTCCTCGATGGTCGAGATTGCATCGGAAAAGCTGCGCTCGACAGGGCCCGGGGCGGTGTGATCGCCGGATTTGTCAACGGGTTGGGTCATCTGATTACTCCTTGCGGCGGGCCGCGCGGCGCCGGCCTTGTAGCGGGGCGGGGGCGGGACGGCTCATGCGTTCCAGTCCTGCAGCCGTGCGACGTAGCGCGCCAGCGTGTCGATTTCCAGATTGATCCGGTCGCCGACCTTGGCGGTGCCCCAGGTCGTCACCGCCTTGGTATGCGGGATGATATTGACGCCGAAGTCGCAGCCCGCGACCTCGTTCACGGTCAGCGAGGTGCCATTGAGCGCGACCGAGCCCTTGGGCGCGATGAATTTCGCCAGCGCCTCGGGCGCGCGGAAGGTGAAGCGGGTGCTGTCGCCCTCATCCTGCATCGCGATGATCTCGGCCACGCCATCGACATGGCCCGAAACGATATGCCCGCCCAGCTCATCGCCCACTTTCAGCGCGCGTTCGAGGTTCAGCGCCGTGCCGAGGCCCCAGCCGCCGATATTGGTCTTCGACACGCTCTCGGCCGAGATCTGCACATCGAACCAGTCGGCGCCCTTTTCGATCACCGTCAGGCACACGCCATTGCAGGCGATCGAGGCGCCGATATCGACCGTCTCCATCCGGTAATGGCAGCGGATCCGCGCGCGCAGATCGCCCGCCTGTTCCAGTGCGGCGATCTCGCCCTTGTCGGTGACGATTCCGGTGAACATCGGGGGCCCCCTTTCGTTGCCCCTGCCTAGCCCGCGCGCCCCGGTCTCGCAAGCACCGAAGCGCCACGCGCGATACGGCGGGCTTAAGGCTTCGGACAGGATTTCGCCGCATAATCGCCCGATCCCTCGGGCAGGATCGCGAAAGCCCGTGACAGAGCGGGGATTTCGGCCCAGAACGGCGGGCGTTGAGGTAAGCGAGGTAACGATCGGGCATGCAACGCCACGCGACGCGCCATTTCCTGATGCTGCAGGGGCCGCACGGGCCCTTCTTCCATCAATTGGCGGGCATGTTGCGGGCGGCGGGCGCGCGGGTCTGGCGCGTGGCCTTCAACAAGGGCGACGAGAATTTCTGGTTCGACCGCCCGAGCCTGATCCCCTTCACCGACGCGCCCGAGGTCTGGCCCGACCGCGTGGCTGAGCTGATCGCGACCCATGCGATCACCGATCTGGTGCTCTATGGCGATACCCGGCCGATCCATGCGCAGGCGATTGCCGCGGCGCGCGCCGCGGGTGTCACCGTCCATGTCTTCGAGGAAGGCTATCTGCGGCCCTATTGGGTGACCTATGAGCGCGGCGGCGCGAACGGGCATTCGCGGCTGATGCAGATGAGCGTGGCCGAGATGCGCGCGGCGCTGGCGCAATCCGAGATCGACTGGCCCGACGCACCCCCGCAATGGGGCGAGATGCGCCAGCATATCTTCTATGGCGCGCTCTATCATTTCTTCGTCATGGTCCGGAATGGCGCCTATGCCCAGTTCCGCCCGCACCGCGATATCAGCGTGTTTCAGGAATTCCGCCTGTATCTGCGCCGGCTGCTGCTGACGCCGGTCTTCATGGCGGAACGGGCGCTGGCGACGGCGCGGGTGCGCAGGGGGGGCTTTCCCTATCATCTGGTGCTGCTGCAGCTCGAACATGATTCGAGCTTCCGGATGCATTCGCCCTTCGCCTCGCAGACCGAATTCGTCGATCTGGTGATGGCGGGCTTTGCCCGCGGCGCGCCCGCGCATCACCATCTGGTCTTCAAGGCGCATCCGCTGGAAGACGGCCGCGCCCCGGTCACCCGGGCGATTCGCGCCGCGACCGCGCGCCACGGCCTGACCGGCCGGGTGCATTTCGTGCGCGGCGGCAAGCTGGCGGGGCTGCTCGCGCAGGCGCGCTCGGCGGTCACGGTGAATTCCACCGCCGCGCAACAGGTGCTCTGGCGCGGGCTGCCGCTCAAGGCCTTTGGCGCGGCGGTCTATGACAAGCCGGATTTCGTCTCGCCCCAACCACTTGAGGAGTTTTTCGCAGCCCCCGCCCGCCCCGACAGCCGCGCCTATCGCGATTACCGGCATTTCCTGCTGGAAACGAGTCAGGTTCCCGGCGGCTTCTATGCCGCGCGCGGGCGGCGCAGATTGTTGCGTCAGGTGGTTGACATGATGCTCGCGCCCGAGGATCCCTATGACGCCCTAAGTCAGGGCAAAGCGGCACCACGGCAACAGTTGCGGGTCGTGAAATAGGATGACTGGTTTTTTTGCGCATCTTTTTGTAGGGTTGCGGCAAAAGACTAGCAGCATCCCGGAAAGAGGAGCTCGGGCAGTGACAATCAAAACCTCTCGCAGGGCCCTGCTGGCAGGGATCTCGGCGGTCGTCTTCGGCACGGCCTCCTGTGGTCTGCCGCGCTCGGGCCCGAACAAGCGTGAAATCTACAAAGGGTCGGTGATGCGCGAGGGCGACGCGTTTGTCGTCACCGTCAACGACCATGTGACCCGTGCGACCGCGGTGCAACCCGCGCTCGGCTTTTCCTCGGCATTTCAGGGCGCGGGCGTCGTCGGCTCGGATACGATCAACCCCGGCGATACGCTGGGCCTGACGATCTGGGAAAACGTCGATGACGGCCTGCTTGCGCAACAGGGCGCCAGCGCGACCCAGCTGACCGAGGTGCAGGTTGACGGCGCGGGCTATATCTTCGTGCCCTATGCCGGCCGGATCAAGGCCGCGGGCAATACCCCCGACGGGCTGCGCAAGATCATCACCGAGAAGCTCGACGCCCAGACGCCCGACCCGCAGGTTTCAATCTCGCGGCTGGCGGGCGACGGCTCGACCGTGTCGATCATGGGCGCAATCGGCGGTCAGGGCGTTTATGCGATCGAACGGCCGACCCGGACCCTGTCGGCGATGCTGGCGCGCGCGGGCGGCGTCTCGATCGAGCCGGAGATTGCCAAGGTCGTCGTGAAGCGCGGCGGCCAGACCGGCGCGATCTGGCTGAAGGATCTCTATGAAAATCCGAAAATGGACATCGCGCTGCGTCCGGGCGATGTGATTCTGGTCGAACAGGATACCCGCGCCTTCACCTCGCTCGGCGCGACCGGCGCGCAGGCCCGCGTGAAATTCGAGACCCAGACCCTGTCCGCGCTCGAGGCCATCGCCACGGTGGGCGGGCTCAGCTCGAACCTCGCCGATCCCAAGGGCGTCTTCGTGTTCCGCAACGAACCGGCGGAGATCGCCAATGTCGTGCTGGGCCGCAACGATCTGATCGGCGATCAGCGGATGGTCTATGTGCTGAACCTGACCGAGCCCAACGGCATGTTCATGGCGCGCGATTTCGTGATCCGCGACGGCGACACGCTCTATGTCACCGAGGCGCCCTATGTGCAGTGGCAAAAGTCGATCTCGGTGCTGACCGGCTCTGCCGCGACGGCCAACCAGTTGAACAATCTGGCGAATTGACGGGTTCGCGGGACAAGGAAACGGCCGCCGGGGACAGCCTCCGGCGGCTTTTTCATGCCAATGCGGGGTTCTTGTGGCAACCGCGGCTGCGCGCGATCCTGCGCGCGGCGGGATGGGATTTGCGCTTTGCGCCGCTGCAGGGCCATCCCGGGCCCGGGGATGCGGTCGCGGTCTGGGGCCGCTCGCCCTATGCCGCCCGCGGCGAGGCCTTGGCCACCGCGCGCGGCGCGCCGCTTCTGCGGCTCGAGGATGCCTTCCTGCGCTCGGTGCGGCCGGGGCGGGCGCGGCGCGCGGGCGGGCCGCTTGGCCTCTTGATCGACCCGGAGGGTGTGCATTTCGACAGCTCCCGCCCCTCGCTGATCGAGCGTCTGGCCGCGCGGGCGCCGCTCGATGACCATGTCCTTTTGCAACGCGCGCGGGACGGGATCGGCCGCCTGAAGGCGCTGCACTTGTCGAAATACAATAATTTCGATCCGGGCCTTGCGCCGCCCGCCCCCGGCTATGTTCTGGTGATCGACCAGAGCCGCTACGACGCCTCGATCCGCCATGGCGGGGCGAGTGCCGCGACCTTCCGCGAGATGCTGGCGGTGGCGCAGATCGAAAATCCCGGCGCGCGGATCGTGATCAAGACCCATCCCGAGACCGCCGCGGGCCTGCGCCCGGGTCATTACGGGCCGGAGCATTGTGATGCGCGCACCAGCCTGCTTGGCGATCCGGTCTCGCCCTGGGCGCTGCTCGAAGTGGCGGTCGCGGTCTATTCGGTCAGCTCGCTGATGGGGTTCGAGGCGGTTCTGGCAGGCCACAAGCCGCGGATCTTCGGCCAGCCCTTCTATGCCGGCTGGGGGCTCACGCAGGACGAAAACCCGGTGGCGCGGCGCGAACGCCGGCTGACGCGCGCGCAATTGTTCGCGGTCAGCCATATCCTCGCGCCGACATGGTTCGATCCCTGCCGCGGGCGGCTGTGCAGCTTCGAGGAGGCCGTCGATCAGCTGGAGGCCGAGGTCCGCGCCTTTCGCGCCGACCGCGCGGGCCATGTCGCGACCGGCATGCGGCTGTGGAAGCGCCGCCCGCTGGCGCGCGTCTTCGGCCAGACCGTGCCCCTGCGGTTTGCCGAGCCGCCTGCGCGCGCGGCCCGTATCGCTACGGCCTCGGGGCGCAACCTGTTGATCTGGGCGGGAAAGGAACCGCCCGGCCTGTCCGCCCCCGCCATCCTGCGGGTCGAGGACGGCTTCCTGCGCTCGCGCGGGCTCGGGGCGGACCTAGTCCCGCCGCTGTCGCTGGTCACCGACCGGCAGGGGATCTACTACGATCCGACGCGGCCCTCGGAGATCGAAGGGCTGATCGCCGCCGAGCCGCCGCCTGGGGGCCGCGCCCGCGCCGAGCGGCTGATCGCTGCGATTCGGCGCGCAGAACTGTCGAAATACAACCTTGGCGGCGCGCTGCCCGCGCTGCCGGACGGGCACCGGATTCTGGTGGCCGGTCAGGTCGAGGATGATGCCTCGATCCGGCTGGGCGCGGGCGAGATTTGCACGAATCGCACGCTGCTGGCGCGCTGCCGGGCGGAAAATCCCGGCGCCGTTATCCTTTTCAAACCACATCCCGATGTCGAGGCGGGCCTGCGCCCGGGTCACCTGCCCGAGGCCGAGGCCCGCGCCTTCGCCGATGCGGTCGTGGCGAAAGCGAATCCGACGGCCCTGATCGCCGCGGTGAACGAGGTCTGGACGATGACCTCGCTGCTCGGGTTCGAGGCGCTCTTGCGGGGCAAGCCGGTGACGGTTACCGGCGCGCCCTTCTATGCCGGGTGGGGGCTGACCCGGGATCTGGGCCAGCCACCCGCGCGGCGTCAGGCCCGGCCCGATCTGGTGCAGCTGGCCCATGCCGCGCTGATCGCCTATCCGCGCTATTTCGACCCGGTCTCGGGGCGCCCCTGCCCGCCCGAGGTGGTGGTGGAACGTCTGGCCGAGGCCACCCTGCCCCGCCCCGGCCCGGCCCTGCGCAGCCTTGCAAAACTGCAAGGGATTTTTGCCAGTTACGCGGGCCTCTGGCGTTAGCCGCGGCGCCAGCGGTGCAGGATGTCGCCGCCGATGACCTCGGTCGCGCTCAGCTGATAGCGCGGTGCGTCCTCCAGCGCGGTCAGGTCCATCGCCCCCAACGCGGCGCGGCCATCGCCGCCCAGAACCACGCCCGCGGTGAAACCGATCAACTCATCGACCAGCCCCGCGCGCATCAATGCCGCGGCAAAGCGGCCGCCGCCCTCGCAGAACACCCGGGTCAGCCCCGCCGTACCCAGCGCCTGGAGCAGAGCCTGCGGATCAAGCCCTTGATCGCCCTGCGCAATCTCGATCAGCTCGGCGCCCGTCGCACGCCACCAGTCACGCGCCTCGGGCGGGGCGTCGGGGCCGTGGACCAGCCACAGCGGCGCCTGCCCGACCGATCCCGCCAGCCGGTCGCGGGGCAGATCGAGCCGCGCCGCGGCGATCACCCGCACCGGCGCGCGCAAGGGCGTGAAGCTGCGCACCGTCAACAGCGGATCATCGGACCGCGCCGTGCCGCCGCCGACCAGAACCGCGTCGAACCGCGCGCGCAGCGCCTGCACCCGCGCCCGCGCCGCAGCGCCGGTGATCCACTGGCTTTGCCCGTTCGCAAGCGCGATCCGGCCATCGAAACTGGTCGCCAGTTTCAGCGCAAGCCACGGGCGACCAAGGGAAATCCGGCTGAGGAACCCGGCCTGAAGTGCCCGCGCCTGATCCGCCATCACATCGGTCTCAACCGTGATCCCGGCCGCGCGCAGCATCTCATGACCGCGCCCCGAGACGCGCGGATCGGGGTCCTCGAGCGCGCTGACCACGCGCACCACGCCCGCGGCGATCAGCGCCTCGGAACAGGGCGGGGTCTTGCCATGATGGGCGCAGGGTTCCAGCGTGACATAGGCGGTGGCGCCGCGCGCCGCCGCCCCCGCCTGATCCAGTGCACGCCGTTCCGCATGGGGCCGCCCGCCGGGCTGGGTCCAGCCACGCCCGACGATCCGCCCATCCTTCACGATCACACAGCCAACCGCCGGATTGGGCCAGACATTGCCCAATCCCCGCCCCGCCAGCGCCAACGCCAGCGCCATGAAGCGGCGGTCGGCCTCGGTCATTCGGCGTCCGCAGCCCCCGGCCGCAGCTCCGAGACGAATTTGTCGAAATCGTCCGCCGCCTGGAAGTTCTTGTAAACGCTGGCAAACCGGACATAGGCCACGGTGTCGATGCGGGCCAGCGTCTCCATCACGATCTCGCCGATCACCTTCGAGGGGATGTCGGTTTCGCCCAGCGATTCCAGCCGCCGCACGATCCCCGAGATCATCTGGTCGATGCGTTCGGGCTCGATCGGGCGTTTCTGCATCGAGATGCGGATCGAGCGTTCGAGCTTGTCGCGGTCGAAATCCTCGCGTTTCCCCGAGGTCTTGATCACCACCAGATCGCGCAGTTGCACGCGCTCATAGGTGGTAAAACGGCCTCCGCAGGCCGGGCAGAACCGACGCCGCCGGATCGCGACATGATCCTCGGCCGGTCGGCTGTCTTTCACCTGGGTATCGACATTACCGCAAAACGGGCAGCGCATGGCGTCCCTTTCCTTGTTGTTCCCGCCTCATATTGGGGTCTGACGCCCCTCTTATTCACAGGACTATAGGGACGCGCCGACAGGTTGGGTAGCAAAAATGTGAGGGCCCCAGATGCGGGGCCCTGCGGTGTGGCGCGCGGGACTCAGGGGGCGGTTCAGCCCTGCGCGGCGGCGGGGCGCGGCTTGACGTGGATGCCAAGGCATTCCGGGTTGATCTCCATGATCGCGCGTTCGCGCGCGAGCGCCGCATCGACCGCCTTGGCCGAGAGCCCGGCCTGCGGCACGCCCATCGGCTGGCGCGAGCCGTCGCCGATGCCGGTGGTCAGGGTGAAGGTGCCATCCGGCTGGGCGGTGACCAGCGCAAAGCAGGTGCCCTGTTGGTCGATGCGCGGCTGCGCCGGGGCGTTTGGCACAGCGGCGACATAGCCATCTTCGGCGACCGTGCAGGCGGTTAGGGCAAGCGTCGCGGCAAGAAGGTCAAGGCGTGTCATGGCGGCTCCGTTCGGGATTTGCCCGACCCTAGCAAGGGGCGTCAGGCGGGGAAAGGGGGCTGCGCGCCCCCTCGGCTCGGAGCGCGCCTCACCCCCCGGGATATTTGGGCACAGGTGAGAGGGGTCAGATCAGGTCGCGGACATGCGGGGTCAGGTGGTGGATATATCGCGCCAGCGGATGGCGCCGCGGCAGGCCCAGCACATGATCGGCACAGTGAAAGGCGGCCTGCCACGCCTCGGCGGTGGCGGGACCGTCGATCCCCGGCGTCTGATCGCCCAGGAAGCCCACAAACATCAGATGCGCGGGGCAACCTTGGGCATGCAGAAAGGCCAGATGCGCCAACCTGTTGGCGTATTGATAGAAAAGATCGGTCCAGGGGGCGCGCGGCTTGGCCCGGAAGATCGGCTGGACCTGCGCGAAGGCCGCGTTGATCTGAGCTCGCGCTGCGTCGCGCGCCTGCGTCGGCGGCGAGAGGAATTCACCAATATGGGCTTTGGCCTCAAGCAGGACGGGCAGATCGCCCGCCAGCCCCAAGGCATCCCATTGCGGACCGCCCCGCGGCCAGAACGCGGCCAAGGCCGGGGTCAGGTGGCCCAAACCCAGCAGGTCCAGAAACGCGCCATCGCGATATTCGGCGAAGTCGTCGCTCGCCAGCGGCGACAGCCAGCGAATGGGCGCAAGACCGGGCGGCTGCAGCAGGTCGGGGCGAAGGGCGACGGCGCGCTGGATCCATTTGAGCGAACCCTTGGTTCCTTCGGCTTGGGGGACGCGCATTCAGCCCTGCGCCTCAACCCAGGTTTTCAGCTGGGCCATCCGCGCGATGACGATCGACAGGGCTTCGGTATTTTCCTCAAATGGGGTGCGGATGTCGATCTTCGGCACCGCGAAGTCGAAGCTGACGCAGCTGGGATGGTTCACAACAGTCGCACCGATCGGCGGCGCGATCTTAGCGTAATGTTCTGGATTTTCGTAGAATTCGACGTCCACGACATGCGGCGCGCCAAGCAGCGGCTTGTAGTTCAGACGGATTTTCGACGACCACCCCTTGGGGCGACACAAGAACCAGAAAGGTTCGGACGATTCCAGGTTCAATATCAGGACGTCCGGACCGAAGCTTTCGATCAGAAGCCCATTAAAGTTCTTGCGAAATGTCATGACCTGCTCGGCCGAGAAATCTGTTTTCTTCATCACGCCCCCAATAGCAAAACGCCCCCTTGCGGGGGCGCTTGTCATCACTGGTCGAGGAAGCTGCGCAGCTTGCGCGAGCGGCTCGGGTGTTTGAGCTTGCGGAGCGCTTTCGCCTCGATCTGCCGGATCCGTTCGCGGGTGACCGAGAATTGCTGGCCGACCTCTTCGAGCGTGTGATCGGTGTTCATGCCGATGCCGAAGCGCATGCGCAGCACGCGTTCCTCGCGCGGGGTGAGGCTGGCCAGAACCCGGGTCGTGGTTTCCTTCAGGTTTTCCTGAATGGCCGAGTCGAGCGGCAGGATCGCGTTCTTGTCTTCGATGAAATCGCCGAGCTGGCTGTCCTCTTCGTCGCCGATCGGGGTTTCCAGCGAAATCGGTTCCTTGGCGATCTTCATCACCTTGCGGACCTTTTCCAGCGGCATCTGCAGCTTTTCGGCCAGCTCTTCGGGCGTCGGCTCCCGGCCGATCTCGTGCAGCATCTGGCGGCCGGTCCGCACCAGCTTGTTGATCGTCTCGATCATGTGGACCGGGATCCGGATCGTGCGCGCCTGATCGGCGATCGAGCGGGTGATCGCCTGACGGATCCACCAGGTGGCGTAGGTCGAGAATTTATAGCCGCGGCGGTATTCGAATTTATCGACGGCCTTCATCAGGCCGATATTGCCTTCCTGAATAAGATCAAGGAATTGCAGCCCGCGGTTGGTGTATTTCTTGGCGATCGAGATCACCAGACGCAGGTTCGCCTCGACCATTTCCTTCTTGGCCTGACGGGCCTCTTTCTCGCCCTTCTGCACCTGGTTCACGATGCGGCGGAATTCGGAAATATCGACGCCGACATATTGGCCGACCTGTGCCATCTCGGCGCGCAGGTCCTCGACCTTGTCGCCGGTCTTCTCAAAGAGGGTCTGCCAGCCGCGCCCGCCCTTCGCGAGCATCCGGTCGGCCCAGGTCGGGTCAAGCTCATAACCGCGGTATTCGTCGATGAATTCGCGCCGGTTGATCCGCGCATTGTCAGCCAGCTTCACCATGCCCGAGTCGATCGACATGATCTTGCGGTTGATGCCATAGAGCTGGTCGATCAGCGCCTCGATCCGGTTGTTGTGCAGATGCAGTTCGTTGACCAGCAGCACGATTTCCGAGCGCAGCTTCTGATAGGCGGCCTCTTCGGCGACCGAGAAGGTGCCATCCTCGTTGAGCGTGGCCGACATCCGCAGGTCCTGCATCTCGGCCAGATTCCCATAGTCGCGCGCGATGATTTCGAGCGTTTCCAGAACCTTGGGTTTGAGCGCGGCCTCCATCGCGGCAAGGCTCATGTTCGAGCCTTCGTCGTCCTCGTCCTCGTCTTCGCCACGCATCAGCTGGTTGCCATCGGCATCCAGCTCGGGCTCGGCGCCCTCTTCCCGGGCGCGCGGCTGCGCGGCGGCGGCGTCGAGCCCCTCGACGACCGGCTCGTCCATCTCCTCATCGCCATCGAGCGAGCGGCCAAAGGTCGCTTCAAGGTCGATCACGTCGCGCAGCAGGATTTCTTCGTTCAGAAGCTCGTCGCGCCAGATGGTGATCGCCTGAAAGGTCAGCGGGCTTTCGCAAAGCCCCGCGATCATCGTGTTGCGGCCGGCCTCGATGCGCTTGGCGATCGCGATCTCGCCCTCGCGCGACAGAAGTTCGACCGAGCCCATCTCGCGCAGATACATCCGCACCGGGTCATCGGTGCGGTCGAGCGTTTCTGCAGGGCCGGAGGACAGCGCAACCTCGCGCGAGCCCGAGCCGGTCTCCACGACCTCGCCGCCCTCGCCCTCTTCGGCCTCTTCGCCCTCGACGACGTTGATGCCCATTTCAGAGAGCATCGACATCACATCCTCGATCTGATCGCCCGAGACCTGATCCTGCGGCATCACCGCATTGAGCTGGTCATAGGTGATATAGCCGCGCTCTTTCGCCTCGGCGATCATGCGCTTGACGGCGGCCTGGCTCATATCGAAGGAGGTATCGTCGTCGCTCGCGGTTTCGGGCTTGCTGTCGTCGATGTCTTTTGCGGCCATTTGGGCTCCTCGGGGCGGCTGGTCGGACTGCCGGGCGGGCGGCAGGGCGGGCGTTGGGGCCACGCGCGCAGGCGGAGGCGAATCATATCCTGCGTTTGTAGCGAATCGTCAGGTCGAATCACAGGGCCGAATCGGCCTGCCCTGCACGGCTCTCAGTTCCTCTTCTTGCGCCAGACTTCGCCATCTATCAGGGCTTGCAGCTGCGCCGAGAGGGCGGCGCGGTCCTCGCCCATATCCGAGGTATCGTCGAGCTTGGTTTGCCCCGCCCGGTTACGGGCCCGGGCGGCTTCGGCCAGGCGCCAGGTGACGCCTTCGTCGGCCAGTCCTTCCAGATCCTCCATCGCATCGCTGATCTCGGCGCGCATCGCGCGTTCGGCCTCGAGCTTGGCCAGTTCCTCGGCCAGACAGAGCCGGGCCAGCTCGGCATCATCGCGTTTCAACACCGGGGGCGCCAGTCGCAGATGGGGAAGCGACAAGAGCTTTTCAAGGTCTTCGCCCGCCTCGGCCTGCAATCGCGCGGCGATCTCGTCGGATGGCTGATGGGCGTGGCGCAGGATCAGGTTCCGCAGCCGGTCATGCGCCGGATCGTGCAGGGCCACATCTTCCAGCTGGCTCTCGAAGGCCGCGGCAAGCCCCGGATGACTGACCAGAATGGCCAAGATCATCTGCTCGCGCAGACGCTCGGCGACATTCTCGCCCCCCGCCACCAGCAGGGTCGAGCGCGTCGCGGGCAGGGCTTCGGGCGGCGGCGGGCTCCAGCGGGCGCCAAAGGCGCCCGGCCGGGCGGCGCCGCCCCGCGGCGCCGCCCGCCCCCCCGATGCGCCCCCGGGGGCATCGAAGCCCGCGCGCGCGGGCGCCCGGCGCCCGCGCGCGGCTCCGAACAGGTCAAGCCGCAGCTCTTTCAGCACCTCGCCGTAATGCGCGCGGATCGAGGGGTCGGCGATCTTGTCGATCGCCGCGCGCAGGGATTTATCCAGCGCCGCGCGGCGTTCCGGACTGTCAAAGACGCGCCCTTCGGTCTCGCGTTGCCACAAGAGATCGACCATAGGGCGGGCGCCCTCGATCACCTTCTGCATCGCCTCGGGGCCTTCGGCCTTGATCAGCTCATCGGGGTCCTGCCCGCCCGGCAGCACCGCAAAGCGCAGCCCCTTGCCGGCTTCGAGCAGCGGCAGCGCAAGGTCGATCACCCGCAGCGCCGCGCGGGTGCCCGCCGCATCGCCATCGAGCGCGATCACCGGCTCGTCATGAATGCGCCACATCAGCCGCAGCTGATCCTCGGTCACCGCGGTGCCCAAAGGCGCCACCGCGCCGCCGAACCCCGCCTGCGCCAGCGCGATCACATCCATATAGCCCTCGGCCACGATCAGCGCCGCGCCCTTGCCGCAGGCCTCGCGCGCGGGCCCGTGGTTATAAAGGTTGCGGCCCTTGTCGAAGAGCTCGGTTTCCGGCGAGTTCAGATATTTCGCGCTGTCACCGGGGTCCATCGCCCGCCCGCCAAAGGCGATGCAGCGCCCGCGCGCGTCGCGGATCGGGAACATGATCCGATTGCGAAAGACGTCATAGGGGGCCGTGCCCTTGCTCGAGGCGCGCGCGAGCCCGGCGGCAAGGATCAGATCCTCGGCCACGCCCTTGGCGCGCAGCGCATCATAAAGCCCCTGCCAGCCATCGGGGGCAAAGCCGATCTCGAAACGCGCCAGCGCCTCGGGGGTCAGGCGGCGGCGCGCCAGATAATCCCGCGCCGCGGCGCCCCCTTGGGTCGACAGGCTCATGCGGAAGAACTTCACCGCCTCGTCCATCACCGCGATCAGCTCGGTGCGGCGGTCGGCCTTTTGCGCCGCGGCCGGGTCGCGCGCGGGCATCTGCATCCCGGCCTCGCGCGCGAGGATCTCGACCGCCTCCATGAAGCCCACGTTCTCGGTCTCGGTGACGAATTTCAGCGCGTCGCCCTTCGCGTGACAGCCAAAGCAATAGTAATAGCCCTTGCGGTCATCGACGTGGAAAGACGCGGATTTTTCCTGATGGAACGGGCACGGCGCCCAGAGATCGCCTTTGGCCCGGTTCGACTTGCGCATGTCCCAGACGACCTTGCGCCCGACCACTTGCGCGATCGAGGTGCGGGTTCGCAATTCGTCGAGGAATCCGGGCGGCAGGCTCATGCCCCCTATATTGAGCCGGGCGCGACCGCTGTCCAGTGGCGCCGCAGCCCGGCCAGTGGCGCCACGAATCGGCCCGCCTTGCACCAAATTCGTTAACCGAATGGACCAAATTCTTAAATTGCCGCGAAAAATCAGGGCAGGATTGTCGCGCAAGGGGGAACGATCACCGGCCCCTGCCCCGGATTGCAGCCCCACCGCCCATCAATCGGGCAAATCTGCCGCGGGCTTGCCTCAATTTTGCCCGAAGCGGCTGGCACACCCTTCAAGGGAATAATTCTGTCCGGGCGCTGGATTCCAGCCTCCGGGAAGTCAGGAGATGCCAGATGGCTCAGGGAAAACGGTTCGGCACGGAGGCCACCAGACGCGTTGCGACGCGGCTGGCGCGGTTCCGCGACGAGGAAGACGGCTCGCTGATGATCCTGAGCCTGCAGATCTTCCTGCTGATGCTGGTCACCACCGGCATTGCCATCGACTTCTCGCGTCAGGAGGAACGGCGCGAGCTGATCCAGAACACGCTCGACCGCGCCGCGCTGGCCGCCGCCTCGCTCAGTCAGGAAATCGACCCCAAAGCGGTCGTCGCCGACTATCTCGCCAAGGCGGGCATGAGCGGTCTGAAGGTCGATCCGCTGGTCGAGCAAGGCCAGAACAAGGAATGGCGCCGGGTGACGGTCTCGGCCAAGGATACGATGCCGACCTTGTTCGGCGGGCTCGTGGGCGTCGAAACGCTCAGCTCGAATGCCATGAGCCGCGCCGAGGAATCGGTGGGCAATGTCGAAATCTCGATGGTGCTCGACGTGTCGGGCTCGATGAATGAAACTGTCTCTGACCCGAATTGCACCGGCACCTGCCCGCAAACCCGGCTCGATTACCTCAAAACGGCCGCGCGCAGCTTCGTGGGGAAGATGTTCGATGTGGTGCAGCCGACGGGCGCCCCCGCCGGCCGGCTGTCGATCAGTGTCGTGCCCTACAGTACGAACGTCTATCTCGGCTCTGACATGCAGCAGGCCTATACGCTGTCGAACGATTATTCGATCATCAACTCGAATTTCTGGCAGGCGCAATGCGCCGATTTCGACGCCGATGACATGGCGCAAATCCCGATCGACGGCTCGCAGGTGCTGACGCGCACGATGTACGGATCCTCTGCTGATGTCGGCGATACGCAATCGTCAGAGACCTTCTATTCCAACCCGATCGGTTCGACGTGGTGGAACTGTTTCAACTATTCCCAGAACCGGGTCGTGCCGCTCAGCAACAACGAAAGCGCGCTGGACAGCTATCTGCAGGGCCTGACCGCGCTTGGCGGAACGGCGACAGATATCGGGGCGAAATGGGGCCTCGCGCTGCTCGACCCTTCGGCGCAGGACGAGATGGACAAAATCACCACGATCAACAGCGCGCTGGCCGACCGCCCGATCGCCTATACCGGCGACACGATGAAGGTTCTGGTGCTGATGTCGGATGGCCAGAACTCAAACTCCTATTCGACGCTTCCGGACTATCGCCACGGGCCGAGCGGGATCAAGTCGATCTATGGCGTCAACGAGCTGAACGGGATGGAGCCGGGCAACACCTACAAGAGCGGGATCTATTATCACGACCCGAGCCGCGGCTCGAACCCCTATTATCGCTACAGCGACGGTCAGTGGGTCTCGGAGAGCGAGTTCACAACGTATGAAACGCAATACACGACGACCACCGCGACCTGCACAAAATACAAGTCGGGCAAGAAATGGTATTGGAATTCGTGCCCGATGAGCCCCTCTTATTGCACCTACAGCCATAAGGACAGCGGCACGAAATACTACAATTGCTCGCAGACCACCTGGACGCAGGTCGCGCTGCAGGATCCGATCTATGACGTGAACTTCGAATATCTCTATCAGACCCGGGCCTGGAACCTCTATGCCGTGGCCGACATGCTGCGCCGTCCCTTCGGCCGCACCAACCACGCGCAATATGACGTGATGGCCCTGCAGTCGGAGAACATCCTTGGCAAGGGCCTGACCGACAAGGATCAGCGGCTCAGCGCGCTGTGCACGCAGGCCAAACGCAATGGTGTGATCATCTTCACCGTCGCCGCCGATGCGCCCGAGCATGGTGAAGATGTGCTGGAAGACTGCGCGAGCAACACGACCTATGCCTATGACGTGACCGGCGATGACCTCTCGACCGCCTTTTCCTCGATTGCCAATGCGATCGCCGCGCTGCGGCTGACCAACTGAGGGGGAGATGATGACACGCCTTCGCCTGCCTCCCCTGTCCTGCCTCGCGCGCTATCGTGCTGCCGAGGACGGGGCGGTCACGATCCCGACGCTGCTGTGGCTGCCGCTGTTCATCATGATCATGGTCGCCTCGGTCGAGCTCTGCGTGCTGACGGTCAAGCAGACGCTGCTGGAACGCGGCGTGAACCTGAGCACGCGGATCCTGCGGCTCGGGATTTCGGATCTGCCGACGCATGACCAGCTGAAACGCTCGATTTGCGGCAATCTCGCCTTCGTATCGACCTGTATGGACGATCTGGCCGTCGAGGTGTTCGAGGTCAATCAGGAAACCTGGACCTCGTCCGGGGCCGGGCAGGCGCTGCTCTGCTCGGACGGAATTACCGATGAAAAGAAACCGGTTCTGGAACAGGGGATGGGCAACCAGCTGATGGTGCTGCGCGCCTGTCTGCGCGTGACGCCGATGGAGAAGCTGAACCCGCTGTCGCAGATGCTGGTCAAGAATTCGGCCGGCCAATATGCGCTGGTCGTGACCACCGCCTTCGTCAACGAACCGCGCTGAGCGCAAAGGAGCGAGCCATGCCGATGAACCGCTTGCGCCTCTTCCGCCGCGACGAAAGGGGCTCGGCCCCGATCGAGGGCGTGATGGGCGCGCTGCTGCTGCTGAGCTGGTATATGATCGCCTTCCAGTTCTACGATGCCTTCCGGTCGAAATCTCTGGCGATGCGCGCCAGCTATACCGTCGCCGATGCGATCTCGCGGCAGAAGGCGGCGATCGGGCCGGATTTCCGGGACGGCATGAAAAAGCTGTTCGACTATATGATGGCCAATGACTCCCCGGACCGCAGCTGGCTGCGGATCACCGTCATCTTCTGCGCCGATGATGGCGATCAGGACAAGACCGATTACTGCAATGGCACGAGCAAACAATTCTCGATTGCGACCGATCATGGCAGCACGACGCTGAGCTCGCATGGCACCACGGGCGTCGCGCCGCATACGGTGACGACGCTCAACGCGCAGGCCCATCGGATCCCCGAAATGGCCGAGGGCGACTATGCCGTCGTGCTGGAAACCTCGACGCTCTACAATCCGATCTTCGGGATCGGCAACGAGGCGCTGACGCTGGACGGCGGCAAAAGCTGGACCACGATCGGCCTGAATTCGGCGATCCGGTTCTCGAATTTCGTGGTCACACGGCCGCGCGGGCCGCGCACCGTCTGGGACGCAAACTCCTGAGCTTGGCCCCCCGCGCGGGTCCTGTCCGTTTCAGGGCCGCCCGGCCCCACGGATCAGGGGGCTCCGCCCCCGCGCTGCGCGCCCCCCGGGATATTTGGACACAGATGATGGAAAGCCCCTGTCATCATCTGTGTCCAAATATCCCGGGGGAGGCTCGTCAGAGCCGGGGGCAGCGCCCCCAAGCGCCCTGTGCCCCGCGCCCGCGGCCGGGGCATCACGCGCCGACCGCTTTGCGCACCATATCCCAATAGATCGTCTCGACCGTCTCGCGCGACAGCCGCCCACCCTCGCGGAACCAGGTATTGACCCCGGTCAGCATGGCGATGATCGCCATCGTGGCCAGTTTGGTATCGGGCAGCAGGAAGGCGCCCTCGGCCTGACCGGCCTTGAGGATCGCTTCCAACTCGGTCTCATAGCGTTTGCGCAGCGCCTCGATCACGGCGAAATTCTCGGGGCTGAGGTTGCGCAGCTCCATATAGGACAGGAACACCGCCTCGGCGCGCGTCAGGTTGAACCGGATATGGAAGCGCACGAACTGCTCGAGGGCCGCGCGCGCGCCCGCGCCGCGCGGCTCGGCCTCCCATGCGGCCAACAGCTCTTCCATATGGCTGCGCAGAAGATCGAAGAGCAGCGCCTCCTTGTCGGGGGTGTAAAGATAGAGGGCGCCCGCCTGCACCCCCACCGCCGCCGCGATCTGGCGCATCGACACCGCCGCAAAGCCATGGCGCGCAAAGAGCCGTTGCGCCTCGGCGCGGATCTTCGGGCCGGTAATATCGGAATGGGAGCCGGTCTTGCGTGCCATCGGGGAATGCTATCTGAACAGCCGTTCAATATCAAATGCCCCGGTCGCGCAGACTGCGCGCCGCCCCCCCAAGGCGACACCCTCTGAGGCGACACCCTCTGGCGCCGCCCGGCACAAGGCCCTAGTCTGCGCTGAAGGAGGCCCGATGCCCAGCTACCGCCCAACCGTGACCCGCCCCACTGTGACCCGCTGCGCAGCGCTGGCGCTGGCCGCATTGGCGCTAGCCGCCTGTGGCGGGCGCTATCCCAGCCTTGTGCCGACCGCCGATCTGCTGGGCGGCGCGCCCCCCGCGCCGCAGGCCACGCCCGAGACGACCGAGGCACTGGCCGCCCGCGGTGCCGCGCTGGATGCGCGCGCCGCCGCCCTGCGCGCCGAGCCCGGGGTCACGGCCGGTGACCTGCCCCCGGTTGCGACCCCGCCCGCAGAGTAACGCCCGCGCGCCCGGCCCGGCGCGTTCACATGCGTTGCAGGCCCGCCTTGGCTGCGCTATCAGATCGCAAATCCAAAGCCACGAGGTTCCCATGTCCGCCGCCCCGCTCGCCCCCCTTCGCCTTGGCATCGCGGGGCTTGGCACCGTCGGCATCGGCGTGGTCAAGATCGTCCAGCGCCATGCCGATCTGCTGGCCGCCCGCAGCGGCCGCCCGGTGGTGATCACCGCCGTTTCGGCGCGCGACAAGACCAAGAACCGCGATGCAGATCTGTCGAATTATGCCTGGGAAATCGACCCGGTGGCGCTGGCCACGCGCGACGATGTCGATGTGTTCATCGAGGTGATGGGCGGCCATGAGGGTCCGGCCCGCGACGCCACCGAAGCCGCGCTGAAGGCCGGCAAGGATGTGGTGACCGCGAACAAGGCGCTTCTGGCGCATCACGGGCAGGAGCTTGCCGAGCTGGCCGAGGGGCTGGGCCGCACGATCCGCTTCGAGGCGGCGGTGGCCGGCGGCATCCCGGTGATCAAGGCGCTGACCGAAGGGCTGGCGGGCAACGCGATCCGCCGCGTCATGGGCGTGATGAACGGCACCTGCAACTATATCCTGACCCGGATGGAAACCGCGGGCCTGCCCTATGACACGGTTTTTGAAGAGGCGCGGCAGCTCGGCTATCTGGAGGCCGATCCGAACCTCGACGTGGGGGGCATCGACGCGGGCCACAAGCTCTCGATCCTCGCCGCGATCGCCTTTGGCACCAAGGTCAGCTTCGACACGGTGCTGCTGGAGGGGATCGGCCGGATCTCGATCGACGATATCCGGCGCGCGGGCGATATGGGCTACAAGATCAAGCTCTTGGGCGTCGCGCAGATGACCGGCCGGGGGCTCGAACAGCGGATGACGCCGTGCCTCGTGCCCGAGGGCTCGCCGCTTGGCCAGCTGCAGGGCGGCACCAATATGGTGGTGATCGAGGGCGACTCGGTCGGCCAGATCGTGCTGCGCGGCGCGGGCGCGGGCGAGGGCCCGACGGCCTCGGCGGTGATGGGCGATGTGATGGATCTGGCGCGGGGCCTGCGGCTGCCGACCTTTGGCCAGCCCGCATCGGCGCTGGCCGATCCGGTGCCCGCCGCGGTCTCGGCGCCCGCGCCCTATTACCTGCGGCTGCAACTGATGGACAAACCCGGCGCGCTGGCCAAGGTCGCGACCGTGCTGGGCGAGGCGGGCGTCTCGATCAGCCGGATGCGCCAGTATGGCCATGCCGATGCCTCCGCGCCGGTGCTGATCGTCACCCACAAGACCACCCCCGATGCGATTGACGTGGCCATCGCCGCCCTGCCCGCCACCCATGTGGTCGAGGGCTCGCCCGTCGCCTTGCGCATCGAGGAAGTCTAGGCAAAGCTGCGCCAGACCCTCAGGGAGAGGCGCATGGACTGGTTTGCCCCCGTCGATATCTACTGCGAGCGGCTCGGTCCCGGTTTCTGGGCCGAGCCCGTCAATGCGCTCAGCAATATCGCTTTCGTGCTGGCGGCGCTGGCGGGGGCCTATACCGCGCGCAGGCGCGGCACCGATGCGATGGGCTGGGTGCTGATCGTCATGGCCGGGGCGATCGGCCTTGGCTCGTTTCTCTTTCATACCTTCGCCAACCGCTGGTCGGAACTGGCCGATACGCTGCCGATCTGGAGCTTCGTCGCGGTCTATATCATCGCCCTGATCGCCAAGCTGCGCGAACGCCCGCCGCATCCGGCAGCGGTGGGGGCGGTGGCGCTGGCCGCGATTGCCACGCTGGTCTTCCTTGCGATGGGCGAGGGCCCCGCCCCTGCCGCGCCCACCGCCCCTGCCGCGCCCGATCCGTTCAACGGCTCGCTGCAATATGCGCCCGCGGTGCTGGCCATGGCGTTCTTTGGCGTCATCCTGTTTGCCCGGCGCCACCCGCAGCGCTGGTGGCTGGCGGGGGCGGCCGCGACCTTCCTCGCCTCGCTCACCTTCCGCACCCTCGACCGCGATATCTGCACCAGCCTGCCGCTTGGCACGCATTTCCTGTGGCATCTGCTCAACGGCGTGATGATCGGGCTGATCTTGCAACTCTATCTGCGCATCGCGCGGCGCCCGGCCCGGTAGGCCGCGGGCGTTAGCGCTCTCAGGCTTGTGTCCCGCACCCTATCGGGCGTAGCGTCGGCGCGGCCCATCAGCGCAAGGATACCCAGATGACACCGCCCACCGATTTCAATGACCGCATGCTTTCGCTGGGCCTTGCCCGCGTGTCCGAAGCAGCCGCCCATGCCTCGGCCCGGCTGATCGGCCATGGCGACGAGAAGGCCGCCGATCAGGCCGCAGTCAACGCGATGCGCGATCAGCTGAACATGCTCGACATCAAGGGCGTCGTGGTGATCGGCGAGGGCGAGCGCGACGAGGCGCCGATGCTCTATATCGGCGAAGAGGTCGGCTCGGGCACCGGCCCGGCGGTGGATATCGCGCTCGATCCGCTCGAAGGCACCACGCTGACCGCCAAGGATATGCCCAACGCCCTGACCGTCATCGCGATGGCGCCGCGCGGCACGCTGCTGCACGCCCCCGACGTCTATATGGAGAAGCTCGCGATCGGCCCGGGCTATGCCAAGGATGTCGTCAGCCTCGACATGACGCCGACCGAGCGCGTTCTGGCGCTGGCCAAGGCGCAGGGCGTGAAGCCGGGCGATATCACCTGCTGCATCCTCGAGCGCCCCCGGCACGAAGACCTGATCCGCGAGGTCCGCGAGACCGGCGCCGCGATCCGGCTGATCACCGATGGCGATGTGGCGGGCGTGATCCACTGCGCCGAGGCCGAGATCACCGGCATCGACATGTATATGGGCTCGGGCGGGGCGCCCGAAGGGGTGCTGGCGGCCTCGGCGCTCAAATGCATGGGCGGGCAGATGTGGGGCAAGCTGCTGTTCCGCAACGATGACGAGCGCGGCCGCGCCGCCAAGGCCGGGATCACCGATCTCGACAAGATCTATGCGCGCGATGAACTGGTGCGCTCGGATGTGATCTTCGCCGCGACCGGCGTGACCAACGGCTCGATCGTCAAGGGCGTGAAGCGCGAGCCGAACTTCATCGAGACCGAGACGATCCTGATGCGCTCGAAGACCGGCTCGGTGCGGCGGATGATCTATCGCAACCCGATCAAGTAAGGCCGGGGCTGCAGCGCCCGCTGGACAACGCCGGGGGCGTCCCGCCCCCGGACCCCCTGGGAGTATTTCGACCAAGAAAAAGCCCTTCGTTTTTTCTTGGCACAAATACTCCGGGGTCGGGGGCAGCGCCCCCGGCACGCCCGCCACTGGCGGGCGCTTTCGTTTTTGGCTAGACCGGGGTCATGAGCAGTTTCCTCGATGTCGATCTCTCGCTGACCGGGCGGCGCTGGGTCGGGCCGAGCCCCGAGGCCGACCGTCTGGCCGAAGCCATGGCGCAGGCCACCCGCCTGCCCGATCCTCTGGCGCGGGTGCTGGTGGCGCGCGGCGTGGCCCCCGAACAGGCTGCCGGGTTTTTGGAGCCCACGCTGCGCGAGCTCCTGCCCGATCCGCGCGCGATGAAGGACATGGAGGCCGCCGCCGCGCGATTCGTGGCGGCCGTGAAGCATCGCCAGCGGATCGCCGTCTTTGCCGATTACGATGTCGATGGCGGCTCCTCGGCCGCGCTGCTGATCCATTGGCTGCGCCATTTCGGGCAGCAAGCGACGCTCTATATCCCCGACCGGATCGACGAGGGTTACGGCCCGAACGAACCCGCGATGCAGGCTTTGGGGGCGGCGCATGATCTGATCCTGTGTGTCGATTGCGGCACGCTGAGCCACGCGCCGGTTGCCGCCGCAAAGCCCGCCGATGTGGTCATTCTCGACCACCATCTGGGCGGCGAGACCCTGCCCGACTGTGTGGCCTGCGTGAACCCGAACCGGCAGGACGAGTCGGGCGATCTCGGCCATCTCTGCGCGGCCTCGGTCGTGTTCCTGATGCTGGTCGAGGCGAACCGGCAGCTGCGCGCCGAGGGCCTTGGCGGGCCCGATCTGATGGGGCTTCTGGACCTCGTGGCGCTGGCGACCGTGGCCGATGTGGCGCCGCTGATTGGCGTCAACCGGGCGCTGGTGCGGCAGGGGCTCAAGGTCATGGCGCGGCGCGAGCGGCCCGGGCTGGTCGCGCTGGCCGATGTGGCGCGGATGGACAAGGCGCCGAGCGCCTATGCGCTGGGGTTTCTCTTGGGCCCGCGGGTCAATGCGGGCGGGCGGATCGGCGCGGCGGATCTGGGCGCGCGGCTGCTGGCCACCGCCGACCCGGCCGAGGCGACAGCTTTGGCCGACCGGCTCGACCGGCTCAACACCGAGCGGCGCGAGATCGAGAACCGGGTGCGCGAGGCCGCGCTGACCCAGGCCGAGGCGCGCGGCCTCGAGGCGCCGCTCGTCTGGGCCGCCGGTGAGGGTTGGCACCCGGGCGTGGTCGGCATCGTGGCGGCGCGGCTGAAAGAGGCGACGAACCGCCCCGCGGTGGTGATCGGGCTGGAAAACGGCATCGGCAAGGGCTCGGCGCGCTCGGTCAATGGCGTCGATCTGGGCGCCAGCGTGCAGCGGATCGCGGCCGAGGGGCTGTTGATCAAGGGCGGCGGGCACCGGATGGCGGCGGGGCTGACGGTGGCCGAGGACAAGATCGAGGCGGCGATGGCGCGGCTCGCCGAGCTCTTGGCCAAACAGGGCGCGGGCGCGCAGGGGCCGCGCGATCTGCGGCTCGACGGGCTCTTGATGCCGGGCGCCGCCACCCCGCAGCTGATCGAGGATATCGACCGCGCGGGCCCCTTCGGCCAGAGCGCCCCGGCCCCGCGCTTTGCCTTCCCGAGCGTTGAGATCACCTCGCCGCGCCGCATCGGCGAAAGCCATCTGCGATTCCTTTTCGGCGACGGGATCGGCCCGAAAATCGAGGCGATCGCCTTTGGCGCCTTCGACGGCCCGCTTGGCCCCGCGCTCAGCGCAGGCGGCGCCGGGCGCTGGCATCTGGCCGGGCGGCTCGAGATCAACACCTGGGGCGGACGCGCGAAACCGCAGCTGCGCCTTGAGGATGCGGCCCGCGCCTGACCCCGCCCAGCCATCGCCCCGAAGATTCGCACAAAAAACCTCTTGCGCGGGTCCGAGGGCTGCCGTATGAACCGCCGCACACCGCGCAAGTGGCCCGTTCGTCTATCGGTTAGGACGTCAGGTTTTCAACCTGAAAAGAGGGGTTCGACTCCCCTACGGGCTGCCACGCGAGGTCTGGAATGGCCCGTTCGTCTATCGGTTAGGACGTCAGGTTTTCAACCTGAAAAGAGGGGTTCGACTCCCCTACGGGCTGCCATTTCCCCCGCCAAGATATTGGAACGCATGGGGTCCCTGCGCTGTGGCCTGAGTGCCGCCTCTCCCCCAACCTTTGGGAGAAACCGTCGTTCATTTGCGGCCTCATGCGGCCTTGGTTTCTGACCTGCCCCCCGGTCGTCCCTCGTTCATAACGAGAGTCCTTGGGTTTGATAGTGGTCGGTTTCGGGTTGGGCAAGCGCGCCGGGCTCGGAGCCCTCAGATTGCTCAAGCGCCCGGCGCGCGTCGGACGGGGTCTTGTTGCCCAGCGAGGAATGGGGCCTGACGTTGTTGTAGTCATAGCGCCAGA
>JACXUS010000429.1 GCA_014763785.1 Sphingomonadales bacterium
TTCCGATAGTCAACGGCTTCAATGCGAGGTGGCTCCGATTCAGGCCGTCCCGCCGTCCTCCGGGCGCGCATAGCGCGCGAGAAACATATCCGCAGCAGACTCCGCCACTTTCTTCTGTTCGCGTTTAGCAAGAATTGGCTGCCCCATCGCGACCTGCGGCCAGAACGCGAACGCCTTCACGAGTCCCTGCAACTGCTGCGCGGCGAATACCGGATCCGGCGCCGCGAGACGCCCATCAGCCGCGGCCGCGCGTATCCACAGCGTCAGGTCTTCCTCGCGCTCGCCGAGGCGCGCGACCATGTCGCGCGCGCGCTCCGGCGAATGCATGCCCGCCGCGATCGCAACGCGCACGAGCGACAGAAACGCCTCGTCGTTCAAAAGACGCAGCTTGCGCATGAGCAGCTCGAGCAACTGCGCGCGCAGCGGCTCGCCGGCCTCGCGGGCGCGGACGGCGGCGGTGACGATGTCGGCGATCTGCTTCTCGATGCCCTCTTCGTCCAGCGCGCGCGGCACGAAGGGCGAGATGGGGGATTTCACGGCGCTGGCGCTGACGCAATCCTTGCCATAGGCATAGCGCCCCGCATGCAGGATCTGCATCGCGATGCGCCCGCCGGCCGCGTGCACGCGGTCGGTGACCAGGCGGTGGTTGGCGATGTCCTCGGCCGTGTATAGGCCCGCGGCCCCGGGGAAGACGCCGCCTTCGCGGTTGGGCGCCATGCCGCCGGTGACCATTAGCGCCACCCCGCCGCGGGCCCGTGTGGCGTAGAATTCCGCCACGCGGCTCCAGTCGCCGGTTTCTTCCAGCCCGGTGTGCATCGACCCCATCAGCACCCGGTTCGGCAGGGTCACGAAGCCCAGGTCGAGCGGCGCCAGAAGATGCGGATATGCGGACATGCGAAACCTCCCCGTCAGTTGGTCCGCACAATGCCGCCACGCCGCGGCGCTGTCACGGCAAACGCGGCGTCATGGGCGTTCGGGGGCGGGGTGCAAGGCCCGGGCGCCAGGGGCGCCCGGTGACCGGATCAGTTGATCAGGCCGGCATGCACCATGGCCGCGCGGATGCGGTCCTTGGTGGGATCGGTCAGCCCGACCAGCGGCAGCCGCACCTCTTCGCTGCAGCGGCCCAGAAGCGACAAGCCGTATTTTGCCCCGGCCAGACCCGGTTCCAGGAAGATCGCCTCATGCAGGGGCATCAGCCGGTCCTGGTAGTCCAGCGCCGTGCGATAGTCGCCGGCCAGCGTGGCGGCCTGGAACTCGGCGCACAGCCGGGGCGCCACGTTCGCCGTGACGCTGATGCAGCCGACGCCACCATGGGCGTTGAAGCCAAGCGCGGTCGCATCCTCGCCCGACAGCTGGATGAAATCGGGGCCGCAGCTGGCGCGCTGCATGGACACGCGTTCCAGCTTGCCGGTCGAATCCTTGACGCCGACGATGCGCGGCAGCTTCGCCAGCTGGCCCATCGTGTCGGGCATCATGTCGATCACTGACCGGGGCGGGATGTTGTAGATCACGATCGGCAAGTTGCAGCTGTCGTGCACGGCGGTGAAATGCGCGATCAGGCCGGCCTGGGTGGGCTTGTTGTAATAGGGCGTGACCACAAGGGCGGCATCGGCGCCGGCGGCTTCGGCATGGCGGATCAGGTCGATCGCCTCGGTCGTGCTGTTCGACCCGGCGCCGGCGATGATCGGGATGCGCCCGCCGGCGCCGGGTCGAAC
>JACXUS010000430.1 GCA_014763785.1 Sphingomonadales bacterium
TCGTCGATCGACGCGGGCAGCAGGCCCGACGACGGCCCCCCCGGCTGATAGGCCTTGAAGACATGCCCCTCTGCCATGCCGCCGGCGGCCGCGATCACGTCGCGGATCGTCGATCCGGCGGGCAAGAGGTAGACGCCCGGCTTCGCGACCCGCCCGGACACCGAATAGGACCGCAGGCCCGTGCGCCCGTTGCGTTCGACCGATGACAGGATCTGGGGGCCTTCACGGCAGATGCGCGCCACCCAGTGGAGCGTCTCGACATTGTGGACCAGGGTCGGACGGTCGAAGAGGCCGACCTGCGCGACATAGGGCGGGCGCAGGCGCGGGATGCCGCGCTTGCCCTCGATCGATTCGATCATCGCGCTTTCTTCGCCGCAGATATAGGCGCCCGCGCCGCGACGCAGGTCGATATAGCCCGGCGCGACGATCCCGGCGGTTTCCAGCGCCGCGATCTCGGTCGCCAGGATGTGCAGCACGGCGGGGTATTCGTCGCGCATGTAGACAACGCATTTCTCGGCCTCGACCGCCCAGGCGGCGATCAGCATGCCTTCCAGCATCAGGTGCGGGGTGCGTTCCAGGTAATATCGGTCCTTGAAGGTGCCGGGCTCGCCCTCATCCCCGTTCACGGCCATGTAGCGGGGGCCGGGGTTGGCGCGCACGAAGCCCCATTTCTTGCCCGAGGGAAAGCCCGCCCCGCCAAGGCCCCGCAGGCCAGAGGCCAGAACGCGCGCCTGCACCTCTTCCCAGTCGCCGCTTTCGCGCAGCGCGGCCAGCGTCTGATAGCCGCCCGCGGCGCGATAGGCCGCCAGCGTCTCATAGTCCGGGATCACCGCGTGGAAATCGCCCGCCGCGATCGCCGCCTGCACCTTGTCGGGCGTGGCATGGTCGATGTGCAGATGGCCGATTTCCAGCACCGGCGCGGTGTCGCAGCGGCCCATGCAGGGCGCGCGCAAGACGCGGATGCGGGCCGGATCGTGGCCCTGTTCCAGCGCGGCGATCAGCGCCTCGGACCCGGCCAGTTCGCACGACAGCGACTCGCAGACGCGGATGGTCAGATCGGGCGGCGGGGGCTGATCCTCGCGCACCGGGTCGAAATGGGCGTAGAAGGTGGCCACTTCCCAGACCTCGGCCATCGACAGCTGCATCTCTTCGGCCAGGGCACGCAGATGCGGGGCCGACAGGTGGCCATGGGCATCCTGGATCAGGTGCAGGAATTCGATCAGCAGATCGCGCCGCCGCGGCCTGTCACCCAGCAGCCGGCGCACCTCGGCCCAGGCGGCTTCGTCGATCTGCCGGCCCTTGGGCGTGCGCCGCCCGCGTCCACGCCCCGATTTCCAGATTCCGTCCTGATCGAGCGCCATGGCCTGTCTCCGTCTTGGCTGCGCACCGGGCCCGCAGCGGGGCCAGTATCGCACTGTCGCGCCCACCATTTCAAACCTTAGGCGCAGGTGATGGACAGTTCGCGACGCTCCGCCTATCTGTTGCGCCATGACCTGGGACCAGGAAATCGATGCATCGGGCCTTTTGTGCCCGCTTCCGGTGCTGAAGGCGCGCAAGCGCCTGCAGGGCATGGCCCCGGGCCAGGTTCTGCCGCTGGTCGCCACCGATCCCGCGGCGGTGATGAAGATCATGAAGGACACCCCGATCAACGATTTCTTCGCCAAGAATGGCCGTATCCGCGAGGACGGCCGCATGGTGCACGAC
>JACXUS010000431.1 GCA_014763785.1 Sphingomonadales bacterium
GGCATCAACCAGGGGCTGGAAGCGCTCGGGTCGGAGCGGCGCATCTCGCTGGTGCCCGACCTCGACCTCGGCGAGATCGAGAACCGCTTCGAGGGCGCGGCGACGGCAGCGACCACCGCCGCGCAGGCGGCGTTCGACCGGGCCTTCGAGGACAACCCGCTGACCGCGCCCGATCTCGGTCTCACCGACGCGGCTAACCGGGCGCTCGAGTCCGCGAACCTTTACCGCGGCGCCGCGCGCGACCTGGCGGAAGGGGCCCGCGCGCCACTGGAAAGCTGGCAGGCCCTGCGCGACGCGGTGCGCGGTACCGACGAGGCCAGTGCCGACGCTCTGACCGAGGCCACCGGCGCGGCCGAGCGGCTGGAGACGGCGCTCGGCGATGCCGGACGCGCCGCGACGGGTGCTGGTGCGGCTGCCGGGGCTGCCGCCGCTGCGGTGGAGCCCGCGACCGACGCGGCCGTCATAGGCTGGCAGGCGGTCACGGCGGCGCTCTCCGACTATGCCAGCAAGGCGCGCGAGATCGGCGGCGACATCGGCCAGAGCCTCGTCGGGGCTTTTCAGTCGGCCGAGAACGCCGTCGGCCAGTTCGTGCGGACCGGCAAGCTCGACTTCCGCGACATGGTCACGTCGATGATCGCCGACCTTGCCCAGCTCGCGGCGCGGCGGTTCATCCTTGGGCCGATCGCCAATGCGCTCTCCGGCGTGTTCTCCGGGGCGGGCGTTCGCGGGGCTTACGCGGCCCCACTGGGGCCACGGTCCCCGCTCACCTTCGCCAACGTCCTGCATGCGGGCGGGATGGTCGGATCGGCTGGACCCTCGCGAATGGTCCCGGCCATGGCCTTCGCCGCCGCCCCGCGAATGCATTCAGGCGGCATGGTGGGGCTACGCCATGACGAGGTGCCCGCGATCCTGCAACGCGGCGAACGGGTGCTGTCGCGGCGGGAGGCGCAGGCCTACGGCGGAGGTGGCGTCAACGTCACCATCATGGCCCGCGATGCCGAGAGCTTCCGCCAGTCCCGCACACAGGTCGCCGCCGACATCGCCCGTGCGGTCTCCCTCGGGCGGAGGGGCATGTGATGGCGTTTCACGAGGTGCGGTTTCCCGACAACATCAGTCGCGGCGCGCGGGGCGGGCCGGAGCGGCGCACGCAGATCGTCGAGCTCGCCTCGGGCGACGAGGAACGCAACGCCAGCTGGGCCAATTCGCGCCGCCGCTACGATGTGGCCTACGGTATCCGCCGCGCCGACGATCTGGCGGCTGTCGTGGCTTTCTTCGAGGCACGCAATGGGCGGCTGCACGGCTTCCGCTTCAAGGACTGGGGCGACCACAAGTCCTGCCTGCCTTCGGGAACGCCGTCGCCCACCGACGAGGCGATCGGCACCGGCGATGGCGCGACGACCGCCTTCCAGCTGGTGAAGCGCTACGCCTCGGGCGCGCAGTCCTGGACGCGCGCCATCGCGAAGCCGGTGACGGGCAGCGTGCGCATCGCGCTCGACGGGGTGGAGCAGCTCTCCGGCTGGTCGGTCGACACCGCCACCGGCGTCGCCACCTTCAGCGCCGCGCCAGGCTCCGGCGTCTCCATCACTGCGGGCTTCGCCTTCGACGTGCCGGTCCGCTTCGACACCGACGTGCTCGACGTGACGCTCGACCTCGAGCGGCTCGGCTCGATCACCTCCATTCCGCTTCTGGAGATCCGG
>JACXUS010000432.1 GCA_014763785.1 Sphingomonadales bacterium
ACCGCGCGCATCTCGAAACCAAGGGTCGTGCGCGTGTTGATGACCCAGAGCGCAATCGCCGCGATCAGCGCCAGCACGAAGCCCCAATGCAGCCGCAACCCGTCGATGATGCGCGGCAGGCGGGCCTCGGGGATCAGGCGCGGCGATTTCGGCCAGCCCATGCCCATGGGATCCTTCAGCGGCCCTTCGAGCAGGTAGCTGACGAAGAGCAGGAAGATGAAATTGAGAAGCAGCGTGGTGACGACTTCATCGACACCCAACCGGGTCTTGAGCAGCGCCGGGCCCAGCAGCAAGAGCGCCCCGGCCAGCATCGACAGCACTGCGATGGTGGGCAACAGCAGTGCGGCGGGCCATTGCAACATGCCAGTGCCGAGCACCGCGGTCACAACCGCGCCCGCGTAAAGCTGCGCTTCCGCCCCGATATTCCAGAGCTTCGCGCGGAAGGCCACCGCGACCGCGAGCCCGGTGAAAATCAGCGGTGTGGCGCGGTTGAGGGTCTCCAGCAGCGCGAATTTCGAACCCACCGCGCCCTTGATAATGGCCCCGAAGACCGCGAAGGGATTGCCACCGGCGATCAGCGCCAGAAGGCTCGCCACAAGGAAACTGCCCACAATGGCGAGCACCGGCGGCAAGAGCTTGCGCGCAAGGCTTGGGTCGGCGATCGGTTCAAGACGCATGGGCGGCCTCCGTCAGCGGGGCGAACCCCTCGCCCGCCATCCACTGGCCAAGCTCTTCCGCGCGCATCGTGCCGCGTGCGAAACCGGGGCTCAGGCGCCCCTCGGAAATCACGTGGATCACATCCGAAAGCTTCATGATCTCGTCGAGATCTTCCGAGATCAGCAGCACCGCCGCCCCCTTTTCGCGCGCCTCGGCAAGGCGTCCGTGCACGTAATTCACCGCCCCGATATCGAGCCCCCGCACCGGCTGGTTGGCGAGGATGATACGTGGCGCGGTCTCGAGCACGCGGCCGAGGATCAGTTTCTGCATATTCCCGCCCGAGAGCAGCCGAATGCGCGTATCGGGCCCGGGACAGCGCACGTCGTAGGTGGCGATCAACCCCTCGGCTTGCGCCCGCGCGCCCTTCCAGTCCATCCAGCCGTGACGGGCGAAATCGGAGGCGTAAGTCTCGAGAACCGCGTTCTCGGTCAGGTCGAAATCGGCAATCGTGCCAGTGTGGTGGCGGTCCTCGGGAATGCGCCCGATCCTACGGGCCAGAGCGCGGCGCGGCGACCAGTCGGCGACCGGCTCACCCGCGACCTCGAAGCTGCCCGCGACCGGATGGGCCAGCCCCGAAATCAGATCCGAGAGAGCCTTCTGCCCATTGCCTGACACGCCCGCGAGCCCGCTGATCTGGCCCGCATGAAGCGTCAGATCGGCCGCATGCAGCCCCGGCGCACGGCCCTCACCCCTGGTCGAGACACCGGAAAGCCGCATCAGTGCGGGCCCCGGCGGCATCGCCTCGATCTTCGGCGCCGAAACCTCGCCGCCGACCATGAGCGCGGCCAGTTTCTCGCGCGATGTCTCGGCGGTCGCGCGCTCGGCCACCAGCTTGCCATGGCGCAGGACCACCGTGCGATCCGAGATCGCCATGACCTCGTGCAATTTGTGCGAGATGAAAACGACCGAAAGCCCCTGCCCCACCGCCTCGCGCAGCGTCGCAAAGAGCGCGTCGCTTTCCTGCGGCGTCAGAACGGC
>JACXUS010000433.1 GCA_014763785.1 Sphingomonadales bacterium
GCCGCGGCAGGCGCCACCGGTGCCACGGGTGCTGCCGCCGGGGCCGCGGCCTTGGCGGCGGCGGCCTGTTGCACCGCCGACATCGGGCGGGTGCCCATGATGCCGATCGGCGGGAACTGGCCCGAGCTTTGCCACGGCGCGGCCAGCGGCACCTCGGTCCCGTCGATCCGCTTGATCGAATCGCCGATGGTCACGGCACGCGCAACCGAGCCGTTATGCGCTTCCTTGTCGCCCTTGCTGTCCAGCAGCGAGGTGAGGCCCGACGCGGGTTCCGAGCTGAACCGCCCCGCCTGCGAGCCAGCCTTGGGATTGCCGCCCGCGGCCATCTCGTCGATCAGCTTCGCAAGGCTCTCTTCGGTCAGGTCCTCGTAGTAATCCTTGCCGATCTGCGCCATCGGCGCATTGGCGCAGGCGCCGAGGCATTCGACCTCTTCCCAGCTGAATTTGCCATCGGCCGACAGCTCATGCGCATGCTGCGCGATCTTCTCGCGGCAGACCTTCATCAGATCCTCGGCGCCGCAGATCATGCACGAGGTGGTGCCGCAGATCTGGATATGCGCCACAGAACCGGTGGGCTGCAGCTGGAACATGAAATAGAAGGTCGCGACCTCGAGCGCCCGGATATAGGGCATGCCCAGCATGTCGGCGACATATTCGATCGCGGCTTTCGACAGCCACCCTTCCTGTTCCTGCGCGCGGAACAGCAGCGGGATGATCGCCGAGGCCTGACGCCCGACCGGGAACTTGGTCATCTGGGCTTGCGCCCAGGCTAGGTTCGCGGGGGTGAATTCGAACGACGCGGGTTGTTCGTGATGAAGGCGGCGCAGCATTAGCGGTCAATCTCCCCGAACACGATATCCATCGTGCCGATGATGGCCGACACATCGGCCAGTTGGTGGCCCTTGGCGACGGCATCCATGGATTGCAGATGCGGATAGCCCGGGGCGCGGATCTTCGCGCGGTAGGGTTTGTTGGTGCCATCCGACACCAGATAGACGCCAAACTCGCCCTTGGGCGCCTCGACGGCGGCATAGACCTCGCCCGCCGGGACCTTGAACCCCTCGGTATAGAGCTTGAAGTGATGGATCAGCGCTTCCATCGACTGTTTCATCTCGCCGCGCTTGGGGGGCGTCATCTTGCCCCGCGCCAGCACGTCGCCCTGATTTTCCGGCAGGCGCAGCTTGGCGATGGCCTGAAGGATGATCCTGGTCGCTTCGCGCATCTCGGCCATGCGGACCAGATAGCGGTCATAGCAATCGCCGTTCTTGCCGACCGGGATCTGGAAGTCGAATTCGTCGTAGCATTCATAGGGCTGCGCGCGGCGCAGGTCCCAGGCCAGCCCCGAGCCACGCACCATCACGCCCGAATAGCCCCATTTCAGGATCTCTTCCTCGGTGATGATGCAGATATCGGCGTTGCGCTGCTTGAAGATGCGGTTTTCGGTCAGCAGCCCCTCGATATCGTCGAGCACCGCCGGGAAGGCATTCGCCCAGGTCTCGATATCGTCGAGCAGCTCCGGCGGCAGGTCCTGATGCACGCCACCGGGGCGGAAATAGTTCGAGTGGAGCCGCGCCCCGCAGGCCCGCTCGTAGAAGATCATCAGCTTCTCGCGCTCCTCGAAGCCCCAGAGCGGCGGCGTCAGCGCGCCCACGTCCATGGCCTGCGTGGTCACGTTCAGCAGGTGGTTCAG
>JACXUS010000434.1 GCA_014763785.1 Sphingomonadales bacterium
CGCGCCATCTGCGCATCCGTCAGCCAGAAAAGATCAGACATGTTCATCGCTCAGTTTTCGAACCGTGAATCACGCCTCTACACGGAAATCAATGGGTCCTGACCCTAGCCGGCCTGGGCGGCTTCGTGCTCCGCCTTGGCCCGCTGCCAGCTTTCACGGTTGACGCGCGCAAGGTCCCGACCGGCAACCCGCAGCCCCTTGGCCGCCATCATGATCGCCTTCAGCCCGACATAGGCCAGACCCAGCAGGGCACCCACGCCGAAGAGGACGAAGAACAGCATCAGGATTTCCATCGCGCCACCTCTTGTTTGTCACGAAGGACAATAACCCGAAATGGACAGCATCTTCAACCTTTCGGTCATCATCGCCGCCGTTGACAACCTGACAGGCCCGGTGCGCGAGATGGTGCGGTCGATGGAGGGGCTCGACCGGATGGCCACGCGCGGCCGCGAGATGCAGGACTGGGGCACCCGCATGTCGATCGCGGGGCGATGACGCAAGGGGCTGCCAACCAGATGATGGCGGCGATCAACGGCCCGATCGAGGCCGCCGCCCAGTTCGAACAATCCATGGCGCTGGTTCGCGCCGTCACCACCAACATCACCGGCGACGAGTTCGAGGCGCTGAGCGCCCAGGCGCGCGAGCTGGGGGCCACCACCGCCTTCTCGGCCAGCCAGGCGGCCGAGGGCATGGGCTTCCTGGCGCGCGCAGGGTTCGATGCGCAAGAGCAGATGGCGGCGATGCCGTCGATGCTGGCGCTGGCGCGCGCGGGCGCGGTCGATCTGGGCACCACCGCCGATATCGCCTCGAACATCCTGTCGGGCTTCGGGCTCGATGCAGCCGAGATGACGCGGGGCGCGGATGTGATGGTGGCGACCTTCACCACCGCCAATACCGACATTCCGATGCTGGGCGACACGATGCGCTATATCGCGCCGGTCGCGCGCGCCGCTGGCATGAGCCTGGAAGAGGCCGCCGCGATGGCGGGCCTTCTGGGCAATGCCGGTATCCAGTCGAGCCAGGCGGGCACCACGCTGCGCGCCATGTTGCAGCGGCTGGCCGCCCCCTCGCTCGAGGCGGCGGCGGCGCTTGACGCCATGGGCGTGTCGGTGGCCGACGAGCAGGGCAACATGCGCTCGATGGTCACCATCCTGGGCGAGGTGGGCGATGCGATCGGGGATCTGGGCACCCAGCAGCAGCTCGATATCATCGGCACGATCTTCGGGGTCGAGGCGGCGGCGGGCGCGGCCGAGCTGCTGGCGCAGGGCCAGTCGATCGGGGATTACGTCGATCAGCTGATGGCCAGCCAGGGCCGGGCGGCGCAGGTCGCGGCCGAGATGGGCGACAACTTCCGGGGGGCGCAGACCGAGTTCGCCTCGGCCATGGAGGGGCTCAACATCACGCTGGGCACGATGCTGTTGCCGGTGCTGACCGATGTGGCGCGCGCGGCCACCGGCGTGGTGCAGTCGATCATGGGCTGGGCCGAGGCCAATCCGACCATCGCGGGGATCGCGCTGCGCGCCGCGCTGCTGGGGGCCGGGGTGCTGGCCGTGGTCGCGCCGATCCTGTCGGTGGTGGGCGGCTTTGCCATGATGGCCGGGGTGGGGCTGCAGGTGCTCGCCCGCATCGGCATGGGCTTTATCTGGCTCTGGCCAAAGATCATCGCGGCGTCCGGCGCGCTTCTCACC
>JACXUS010000133.1 GCA_014763785.1 Sphingomonadales bacterium
GCGCTGCACCTCAGCCTCGATGGCGTCCCCGACCGGGTGGACCCGGGCGAGGTCACCGCGTGGCTTGCCCGGCAGGAGGGCATTCGCGATGTGCATGACCTGCATATCTGGCCGCTTTCGACCACCCGCACGGCGCTCGCCGTGCATGTGGTCAGCGGGGCGCAGGACACCGATGCACTGCTGCACGACCTTGCCGAGGGGTTGGAGCACGGGTTCGGAATCGCGCACAGCACGATTCAGGTCGAGCGTGAGCCCTGTGGCGCGGGCTGCCTGCGACCGATCAAGTAGTTGGGGTCGCCCGAATCCGGATCATCGCGAGAGTTCCGGCCACCATCAGCCCGCCCGCCACAGCAAACGCCAGAACCGGCGACGCCAGTGTCCAGATCAACCCGACGGCGGAGCTGGAGAAAAGCTTGGCCGCGCCATTGACTGCCCCGAGAGCCCCGTAGCTTGTGGCCAGGGTGTCCTCGCTGACCAGGTCCGCTGTTACCGTGGCTTCCAGCGCCTCCTGCACCGCAACATAGAGCCCGGCAGTTGCGAAGATCGTCGCAAGGAGCCACAGGCTGTCGGCGCCCGCCACGAAGGCCGCGGCGACAAGACCGGCTGTCAGCGCCCCAAGCGCGTATCCCGCCACCAGCACGCGCGCCGCACCGATCCGGTCGGCCAGCGCGCCGACAGGATAGGACGCGGCCAGTTGCACGATATTGCGCAGCACATAGAGCAGACCCGCGACCTGCGCCGCCTGCACGACGCCCGTCCCGGGCGTCAGAAGCGTGGTCGCCGCAAGGATCAGCAGGCTGTGCGAGAAATCGCCCAGACCGAACAGGCCGACGGCGCCGAGATAGCGTCGGAACCGCGCAGGCAGGCCCGTCAGCGACGACACGAGGCGCAACTCCGGGTTGGGTGACCGCTCGGGATCGCGCACCAGCGTCAAGAAGGCCAGAACGGCCAACGCCCCGGGGATCAGCGTCAGCCAGAACACCATGCGAAAGGCGTCGGCCGGGTCCGGCCAGTCGAATCCTTGCGCCCATCCCAGGGCCCAGATCCCCAGCAGCGGGCCGAAGATGGCGCCCAGGGTGTCCATCGCGCGGTGAAAGCCGAAGGCGCGGCCTCGGGTCTCGGGTGTGATCGCCTGAACGATGATCGCATCGCGCAAGGGGCCGCGCAGCCCCTTGCCGAACCAGGACGCGATGCGCCCCAGCAGGATCAGCGGCCAGCCGAGGGCGAGCGCAATCAGCGCCTGACCGGCAGGTGTAAGCCCGTATCCCAGGAGCACCAGCGCCTTGCGATGTCCGAACCTGTCGGCGACATGGCCCGCAACCATCTTGGTGAAACTCGCCACCGCGTCGGCGACGCCTTCGATGATCCCCAGCGCCGCCGCGGGAATCCCCAGCACCGCCAGAAAGCCCGGCAGGATCACGGTCGTCGTCTCGTAGCAGAAGTCCCCCAACGCCGAGGTCAGACCTGCGCCGAGGACGGTGCGGTTGAACCAGCCGGGTTCCTTTCCGGGCGTCAGCATGGTCTGGCCTTGCTCCGTGAGTGTGTAGTGTCCCGCGCGCTGCACCCGCAACAGACCCAGATCGACAAGGCGCTCAGCCAGCATGGCCGCATCGGGGCCGTCCAGCGCCAGATCGTCGGTTGTCACGCCGACCTGTCCCGCGCGCCGCGCTTGTTCAAGCACCACTTCCGATCCAGGCGGCAGTTCGGGCTGGCGGCCGGTGCTCTTCAAGGGTTCGGACGTCATGGCCAGGGGTCCACCGCGCGATCTTTCGCCCGTTCCCAGATCCGGGTGCAGCACACCCGTTCGGCGGGTCGCACCAATCCGTCGCGCTCCATCCGGCGCAGAAGGTGCAGGATTCCGCTGTTGCTCATGCCCAACGCGTCGCGCAGTTCCGCCTGCGTCCGCGGACGTGTCAGCGCGTCGAGGACAAAGCGTCTGCGCGCTTCGGCCGGGCCGTTCCGGCGGCGCGGCGATCGGCGCTTGTCCTCGACGGCGCCGGGCATCAGGCGACCTCCTGATTTGTGGCGGCGTCATAGCGCACCCTGGTCAGAGCCTCGTCCACCGTGGCGGCATAGTGGACCAGCGGACGCTTCAGTCCGTGGGTCACGAACACTCGCTGGATGTCCCGGGTGGCGCCGGTGAGCCAGAGCGCGACCCCCTGCTTCTGCGCCTTGTGCGCGAGACCCTCGATCATGTTGGCGCCGGTCGAGTCGAGGAACGGCACGGCCGAGAAATCGACGATCAGCGCCTGGTGGGTGTCCTGAATGCGGTCGAGGACCGACCCGATCGAGGCGGTCGCGCCGAAGAACAGCGCGCCGGTGATCCGGTAGATGACGACATCGGGGTTCGCGGCCTGCTCCTCGCGGTAATCGCCGCGCGGGTGGGCGCTGTCGGCTTCGTCGCGGCCGACAAAGGCGCCGTCCGTTGCAACCTCGGTCGTGCGGCTCATGCGGTGAATGAAGAGGACCGAGCCGAGCGCGAAGCCGACGACGATGGCCTCGGTCAGGTCGCGGAAGATGGTGAGGAAGAAGGTGGCGCCGAGGACCGTCGCCTCGCCCCAGCCCGAGCGGATGAGGATCGCGATGGCCGGTTTCTCGATCATGTTCCAGGCCACGACGGCCAGCACCCCGGCGAGCGCCGCCAAGGGGATGTAGGAGGCGAGCGGCGCCGCGACGAGCATGAACAGCAGGAGGAATACGGCGTGCAGCATGCCGGCCACCGGGCCATGCGCCCCAGCGCGGACATTGGTCGCGGTGCGTGCGATCGTGCCGGTCACGCAGAAACCGCCGAAGAGGGACGACCCGATATTCGCCGCGCCCTGCGCCACCAGTTCGCAGTTCGAGCGATGCCTGCGGCCGGTCATGCCGTCGGCGACGACGGCCGACAAGAGCGACTCGATGGCGCCCAGCAGGGTGAAGGAGATGGCCGCCGGCAGAACCGCGAGGATCGCTTCCATCGAAAGGGTCGGCAGGCGTGGCGCTGGAAGCGTCGAGGGGATCCCGCCGAACTTCGTGCCGATGGTCTGCACCGGCAGCGCCAGCAATCCCGTCGCCGCCGCGGCTAGGCCGACGGCGATCAGCATCCCCGGCCAGTGCGGACGCCATCGCCGCAGCCCGAGGATGACCGCCACCGTGGCCGCCGACACGCCAAGGGCCGCCGGCGTCAGGCTGCCCCGCGCCTCCCAGAGGGCGGGGATCTTTTCCAGCAGTTCGCCCGGTTCATTCGCCAGCGTCAGGCCGAACAGCTCCTTGATCTGGCTGGCGAATATGATGACCGCGATCCCCGCCGTGAACCCGACCGTGACCGGAAAGGGGATGAACTTGATGAAGGTGCCGAGGCGCAGGAAACCCACGGCCGCGAGCATCAGCCCCGAGAGGAACGTGGCCAGGATCAGCCCCTCCATCCCGTGCTGGGCAACGGTGGCGGCGACGAGCACGATGAAGGCACCGGCCGGTCCGCCAATCTGGAAGCGCGATCCGCCGAGGAGCGACACAAGGAAGCCGCCCACAATGGCCGTGTAGAGCCCCTGCGCCGGGGTCGCGCCGGACGCGATGGCGATGGCCATCGAAAGCGGCAAGGCCACGATGGCGACGGTCAGCCCGGCGATGGCGTCCGTGCGCAGCTGCGTCAGCCCGTAGCCTTCGCGCATGACGGTGACGAGTTTCGGGGCAAAGAGCTCGGCGAAGCTCGGAGCGTCGCTCTGTCTGGTGGTCTGGTCTTTCATCTGTGGCCGCACCTTTGAGAAGGGAGCGGCGGGATCGCAGGCTTTCGTCGGCGGTCGCCGTCGCGGGTTGAGGGATCAGTGTCTGGGTGGGGGGACCTTCAGGCGCACGCCGCGTCCGCCTGCCGTGCTGGCGGAGTGCTCTGCGATCAGTTCGATCCCGGCGCGTTCGAGCGCAGCCACAACCTTGGTCAGGCTGTCGACGACGCCACGCACGTTGCCGGTGCTGGCTTCCATGCGCTGGATTGTAGGGACGGAAAGCCCGGCCAGTTCGGCCAGGGTCTTCTGGTCGATGCCGAGCAAGGCGCAGGCGGCGCGCATCTGGGGGCCAGTAACCATGAATCATATCCTGAGCGGGATAATCAGCATCTAGGATATGCAAATAGATATGTCAAACATCAAAAACACCGCTTTGGTAATGAGGACGCAAGTGAGCGACCCGCTGAAAGTGTCTCGGCGATCGACCTATCTTTTGAGACATCCGCCGGAAGCGCCAGAAGATGCAGATACACATAAAAACAATGACTTAGAGTAGAGATGGGGTGGATGCCGCTCTCCCCTGACGGCATCGCGATGTGCCAAACTCGTGGTGTCGAAGCACAAGCTGTAGGAGAGGGCATCCAGCCCCGCGCGCGCCGCGTGTAGGCCGGCATTGTCGCGCGCGGCACCCGCCCAGTCCGCTGCCCTTGCGGTCACCTCAGCGTCAAACCCCGCGATATCCTCTGCCAGCGTGGTCCGCGCGCCGGTCAGTTCGCCCCAGGTCTCCGCCAGCGGATCGGGATCGCGCTTTCGTTGACGAAGGGCTGCACCAGCTCGATGAGCTTGCCGAGCGCCTTGTCATAGTCGGCCAGCGGCGCCGTCGTCGCCTGGCCCTCTCCAATGGCCTGCGCAAGGTAGCTTTCGACGAGTTTCAGGAACCGGTCGGCCTGGCCTCGATAAAGCCAGACGATGGCGGCGATATTCTTCTGCTGCTCGGGCGCGAAGTCGCAGATGGCGCGTGACACCTTGCGGTAGATGTTGCGCGCATCGAGCATCAAGACGTGATCGGCGCGTTCGGGGACGCGCTCGGCGTCCCGCCGCTCGCCATGGCCGAACTGCTGCCCGTCATCGAAGCGGTTATGGTGCGGAAGCTGAACGAGGAGCTGAGCGCGAATGGCTGCCCGGGTGTCAGGCCTTGATCTTCTCGATCAGCGTGACGCCGGGCAGTCCCTGGAAATGTGCGTCGCAGGTCAGGAGCGTCGCGCCCTGTGCGCGGGCGGTTGCGAAGATGATCGCGTCGGCAGTCGCGAGCTTGTGCTCCCGGCACGACTCCGCCGCCGCCAGCGCGATCTCGGTGTCGAGCGGCACCACATGGCAGACCTGCGTGAAGGCGATCACCTGATCCGCCTTGTCCTCGCCGACCTCGCGGGTCAGCCATTTCGCCAGCTCCAGCTGGACCATGGTCGGCACGAGCCATTCGGCCTGTTCGGGCAGCTGCTCGGCCAGCTTCTCGGCGGTCGGCGAGCCGATCAGCCATTCGATCCACGCCGACGTGTCGACGAGTATCATCCATGTCGACCTCGGCCCCGCGCGACAGTGGGGCGAGCGGTTCCCGGTGCGGTCGACGGCATTTGCTGCCGAGACGCCACCCGCGCGCGAAGTGCTGGCCGACAGCCGCACCATGAAGGGCGGTGGCGCGGCTGGCGTGGCGACGCTGGGCGCAGCCGGGGTCGAGATCGCGCAGAGCGTCCTGGCCGAGACCCAGACCGCCATCCTGCCGCTGGTCCCCTATCTCGACACCCTGCGCTGGGTGTTCATCGCCGTCGCGCTCGTCGGGATCGCGGTCACGATCTACGCCCGAATCGATGACTGGCGCCGGGGGCGGCGATGATCGGTGGTCTCCTCACCGGGATCGCCGCCAGCCCGTGGGTGCGGTCGGCGCTGCGCTACGGCGCCATCGCGCTCGCCACGCTCCTGTTCCTGGTTGCGCTTCGGCGGTCCGGCGAGCGAGCGGGACGCCTCGCCGAACGTCTCGAAACCGCGGAGAAAGCCAATGAAATCCAACGCCGGATGCTGGAGGCGGCCGCTCGCCGCCCTCGTGATCGCGACGATCTGGCTGAGCGGCTGCGCGACGGTCAGTTCTGATGGGGGCAGTTCCAGTGCATGTCCGCCGGTCGTCGAGTACAGCCGGGAGTTCCGGGCACGGGCTGCCGATGAGGTCGCCCTGCTGCCGGAGGGATCGATGATCGCGGAGATGTTGGCGGACTACTCGGTATTGAGGGCGCAGGTGCGCGGCTGCACGCCTTGACGCCGGTTTACCGACAACCTCAACCGTTGGCAGTTGCTCCTTCGCCCGTCATACCCGCCGGTAGTTGGTCGCGTACGACGGCGGCGGCGCGCCAACTTTCACAGAAATCGGCGCGAGTTTCGCCCTCGCCACCGGTGGCGTGCTGACCCTGTTCATCGCCACGCCGCCTGACGCCAGTTCTGGTGCACGCTATGAACGAGGTCACTGGCGCAGTCATCGAGCCTGAATTGTTGCCGACATTCCCGCCGCGCCTTTTCCTCAACACCGGCGCGATGGCCGCTGCCGTCGCGTACGACTGCGGCGGGGTCCACCTGGAGACGGATCATGAATTGCGTGCATCAAATCAAGGTCTGAGCATTCCGCTTCAAGAGTATGGACATCGCAATTTGTCCGGCCGCCAATACCGCGTGGCAACCGACCAAAAGCGGCGCGGACGAGACCATAGCTGGAGAGGCAGCAGCCAACATGGCTATGGCAAAATAGGGCCATCCTGAGGCAAGCGGACGTCGGTAGGTTGCAAGTGACACTACAGTGACGCCAACCATCGAGAGTGCCGCACCTGTTGAAAAGACCCAAGGAGCGGGCCCGGTCAGAGTAGTGTGATGAGCAAGGTAGACCGTTCCGGCGCCAAGGCTTGCGATGCCAAGGTAGAGCGGAATGTGCCCATATGCCCAGAGACGCAGGTTGCGACCTGAAGTGGCATCGCTGACATGGCGTTCGGCATTGCCCTTGGCGCGACGGAAATAACCAACCCAGTAGAGAAAGCCGAGAAGTGCACCCAACAAGGCCACGGTCAGCGAGTCACCGTGCAATTCGGGCCCGTGATCCAGCGCGTGCACTGCCGCAGCGGCAGTTTCACCGAGCAAGATGATGGTGAAAAGGCCAAAGCGTTCCGGCAGATGTTCGGGGTTGGGAGGGGCGCGGCGGGTCTCCGCTGCGACAAGAAAAGGCGTGATGACGTCAAGCGCAAGTGCCGCGCTCCACAGCGCAAGGCGCAAGTTCGGCCCGGCCCAGATTGATCCGGCCCAAAGCGCCACCTGCGTTGCGTAGATCGCTGCGTAGATCGTGCAAAGGCGGCGCAGGCCTGGCCGCGTGCTTTCTCGCAGATAGCCTAGCATCAAAAAGGCCTTGAACGCGGCGACCCCGCCTGCAAAGGCCCAGGCGCGGGCCCCGAAGGCATCGCTTGCGCCATAGGCGATGAACACAACCGCAATGATCTGGGCAAAACCTACTGCCCACTGGTCGGGGCGATCCTTGTCGAACCGGCTGGCGTGAAAAGTATGCCCCAACCAAAGCCACCAGAGGACAAGGAAGAGGAAGCCAAACTCCAGAAAGCCTGCCCAGTCGTAATGATGCGACAAGGCACCCGCCAGCGCGGCCACGGCCACCACGAAGACAAGGTCGAAGTAAAGCTCGAACCAGGTCGCCTTGCGGCCGTCATCATGGGTCAGGATGGGGTTGATCATTGCGTCCTCCTGCAAACCAATATGGCGCGGGCAAGGTCGCTGCCCGCGCCGTTCTTTTCAGCGGCCGAGAGTCTGAACGACGAGTTCCGCCGCCGCCCCGCCCGAAAACTGCTGCTGGCCGGTGATCAGGTTGCCGTCGCGCAC
>JACXUS010000435.1 GCA_014763785.1 Sphingomonadales bacterium
CCCCGCCCCCGGGGCCGATCCCCGCAGGGGATCGGCAACCAAAAGGAAACGCCCGCCAGAGTGGCGGGCGTCCCTCATCTTGTGCGCTTCGTTTGGAGAAAAGCGTCTCAGGCCGCGCGCTTGCGGCGCAGGAGCGCCCCCGCGCCGCCAAGCCCGGCGAGCAGCAGCAGACCCGAGGCCGGCAGCGGAACCGCCGGCAGCGACGACGCGAGCGAGATACCGCCGGTGCCGTAGCCGTAGGGCGAATAGAACGCCGTGCCGGTCACGGTGTAGCTGCCCGAGCCCAGCAGAATCGCGAGGGACGAGAAGTCTTCCGACGCCCAAGCCGCATCGTAGTCGCCATAGATGCTCACACCCAGCGCATCGACCGAGCTGGTCAGGAACTGCAGGCCCGCGACCGACAGTTTGAAGATGTCACCCGGAAGATAGGCGTCCGTCACAAGAAGCCAGGCATCCGACGTCAGGGTGAAGTCGAAGGTCTCGCTCCACGGCGAGCCGGTCGCGCCGTAGTTGAACGAGCTCCAGCCGCCGTCGACGGTCAGAGTCGCAGCCTGCGCCGCCGAGCCGAGGCCCAAAGCACAAACAGCTGCCAAAAGCAGTGATTTCATGGTCATGTCGTAGATCCCCCAAATTGCTCTGATGATAAAATACAGCAAGACCCCCGGCGCGCCGAAGGGTTAATTCACGGTAAAGCTGCCGTAACGCCATTTTTTTGTCATTGAGCGGCCATAGTCTTCGCGCGAGCCGCGAAAGGTCAGGAAAACCCTACGCGGTTTTGCTCATGTTTTGCGCAGCCCTGGAAAGCACAGCCCCCAGCTGGCGGCTAAATTCTTGACTTCTGGCCGAATCACGGCGCCCAAAAGGCGGGCGATCCGGCCCTGCGCGGGGCGCTGCGGCCGCAGGGGCGGCAGCGCCGCAAGGCCCGCCCGATGCCTTCGGCCCGATACCTTGGACCCGATGCCTTGGGGGCGCGTGTGGCGACGCGGGCCTCAGAGCGCGGCGAGGATCCGGGCGGCCTCGGCGCGGCACGGGGTCAGGGGCGCGCGATCCTCGCCCGGGAAGAAGCGCGCGCGCACCGCGGTCGGCATCGGTGCGGGACGGTCGATCACCACCCGCGGGCCGATTTTGGCGCTCTCGGCCGCCCAGCTTTCCGCTAGCGCAATCTGCGCGGCCTTGGTCGCGCCGTAGCAGCCGAAGAATTTCTGCCCCGCCCGGTCATCGGCGAAGAACAGCGCGGTGCCGTTCGGGCCCAGAACCGGGCCGATCTCGGCGATCAGCGTGGCGGTGCCCGCGATATTGGTGGCAATCGCCTTGGTCATGTCCTTGGGGTCGATATGCCCGGCCGGGGTCAGCGGCGCGGCATGCACCGCGCAATGCGCCCAAAGATCGAGCCCGCCCCAGCGCCCGGAAATCGCCTGCGCCAGATGCGCGATCTGCGCGGGGTCCGCCATGTCGAGCGGCGCCAGCGTCGCCGAGCCGCCCGCGGCCTGAATCCGGTCGTCGAGCTCTTCAAGCCCGCCCTGCGTGCGCGCCACCGCCATCACATGATAGCCCGCGCCCGCCAAAGCCTCGGCCAAAGCCGCGCCAAGCCCGCGCGAGGCGCCGGTCACGAGGGCAAGTTTCGGTGCGGTGTCGGTGGTCATCGGGGCCTCCCTGCGTTTGGGGCGTTCTAGGG
>JACXUS010000436.1 GCA_014763785.1 Sphingomonadales bacterium
ATGTGATCTCGGGCGGGGCGGGGCATGATACGCTGCAACTGGCGGGATCGGGGGCCGACTGGCGGGTGATGGCGCTGGCCGATGACAGTCTTGCCTTCTGGTCGCAGGCCCATGGGCTGAAGGTCGCGAGCGGGATCGAGGCGGTGCAGTTCCAGAACACCGGGCTGTTTGGCGCCTTCACCCGCGATTATTCGGTGCAGGCCAACCGGCTGGAGGATGAGACCCCCTCGCTGTTTCAATGGGGCGACAGGGATGTGGCCTTTGCCGCCGCGGTGCAGGGCACCGCGGGCGATGATCAGCTGAGCGGCCGCTTCGTCTTCGGTCTGGCGGGCGATGATGCGCTCAGCGGCACATCGGGCGCCGATCTGCTGGTGGGCGGGCGCGGCGCCGATACGCTGTCGGGCGGGCTTGGCAATGATGCGCTTTACGGCGGCGAAGAGGCCGATGTGCTGCGCGGCGGCGGCGGTCTGGACCGGCTCAATGGCGGGCATGGCGCGGATACCTTCGTCTTCACCGCGGGGCAATCCGGTGTGGTGACGGTCGAGGACTTCAATCAGGCCGCCCACGAAGCCGATGTGCTGCGCTTCGAGGGGCTGTTTGCGGATATGACCCAGCTGCTCGGCGCGGCGGTGCAATCTGGCGCCGATCTGGTGATCGAGGCAGGCGCGCTCGATATCGGGCTGCTGGACACCGCGCTCGACAGTCTCGATGCGACTGATTTCCTGTTCGCCTGAGGCCTGAGGCCTGATCCCGGCCGGAAGGGGGAGGTCCCTTCCGGTGCCTTACGCCCGCCGCCGCCGCCCGAGCCGCAGGGCAAAGGGCAGCGCCAGCGCGCCAAGCAGCAGCGCCCCGGGCGCAGGCAGCGGCACCGCGGGCAGCTCGACCGCAGCCGGCGTGCGCGCCCCGGCCGCAGGCCTCGGATCGGCGGCGCTCGTCCGCAGATAGGCGGGCACCGCTGTGCTGCCGGGTGCCGCATCCCGCAGGCTCTCGCGCCAGTCGGGGGCGCCCCCGCCCGCAAGGCTCAGCGTGACGCCCGGATCGCCCGCACCGCCCGCGCCGCCGTTCCGCCACGCGCCGGCAGGGCCCTGGCCTGCGCCGGTCTTGCGCGGGGCGCCCGGCGTGATCGCCGGTGACCAGCTCAGCCCCCCCTCGAGGGCGAGGCCCTCGAGCAGGGCGCCGCCGCCGGTCAGCAGCGTGTCGTCCGCATCCGTCGGCTGCGCCTCGCCGCCGCCGGTCAGCTCGGGGCTGGCGGGCATGGCGGTCGGGCCCCGCGTGCTTTTGCCAGCGCTTTTGCGCTGCGTGAAATGCGTGTCGAGCAGCGTGTCGAGGCTGAAATCTTCGCCCATGCTGGCGGTCTTCTCGGCAATCGGCGCCGGGTTGGTGCTGAAGATCACCGCCGCCGCGGCAGAGCCCATCCCGTCGACGGTCAGCACCGAGGCATTGGCCACCGCCAGCAGCAGCGCGACACCGCGCTTGGCCTTGATCATCGGGACTGTGGTCGGTTTGGCCATCGGTTGGGTCCATGCACGGGGCAAAGGGGGCGTTAACCACATCTTAACCGGGCAATGGGGCCGAAATGCGGCCAGAGGCGCTGGGTCTGCGGGCTGGCCGGAAACGGTGTGTTGCGCGCGGCGCGACACTGGGGGCGGCGGCACGGGGCACGGCACAGGGG
>JACXUS010000134.1 GCA_014763785.1 Sphingomonadales bacterium
GAAGGGGGCGGGGGCGGGCCGGGCCGCATGCGGCCCGGCCCGCCCCCGGGCGCCTCGCCCTGCGAGGCGCAATCCCCCGTGGTTACGGTCGGCGCACCGGGGCGGGTGATCAACTGGACGGTTGCGTTTTCGCCAAAGACCTTTATAAAGGCCGCGCTAATCTGTTCCGACCCATACTGTTTCCTTCACCGGCCTCAGTCTGCTTGACGAAAGACCAGCCAAGCTGCCGCATTCCGCGGGCAGTCCTACCTAGAAGGAAACACACGATGGCCAACGGCACCGTGAAATGGTTCAACGCCACCAAAGGCTACGGCTTCATCCAGCCGGAAAGCGGCTCGAAAGACGTCTTCCTGCACATCTCGGCCGTCGAGCGCGCCGGTCTGTCGCAGATCGCGGACGGTCAGAAAGTGACCTTCGAGATCGAAACCGGCCGTGACGGCCGTCAATCGGCGCGCGATCTGGCTCTGGCCTGATCCGGCACCGATCCCGGTCCGACCGGGAGGGATTGAAACGGCGCCCCGAGGGGCGCCGTTTTGCATTGGGGCTCACTCTGCGGCGAGTGCGAGGAAGGCATCCGACAGCTCGCGCCGCGAAATCGTGACATCGTTGTCGGTCCCGAGATCAACGACGCGCCAGACAATGGCGCCGGTGACGGCGGAGATGGCGCGGGGGGTGAGCAGCGATCCGTCGTTGACATAGGGGCGGGGATCGCTGCCATCCTTATGTGCCATGATGATCGGTTCGCTTGGTTTGAATTTCTTCGCGCTATAGTTCGCGATCTCTCCCTTAGCTAGAGGCATCCGAGCCAAAGCAAATCTCGTGATCAGGTCGTCCAATCCCGGGGTTCGCGCAGTCCCGGTTGCCTCGGCAGCTGCTTTTTCTGTTCTGTTCAGGCTCCGCACGATCTCATAGGCGTTAAGGACCCACGACACGGACAGAATGTCTCGGTGAATGGCCGCGAACAGAGAGCCCATCGCAGGGGCGGGCAGCGCCTCGGCCTCCAGGGCCCGAAGCAACAGATCGAGCTGGCCGAGGTTCTGGATGGCGACGGTCGCGCGGCAGTTGGGGGCCGCTAGCTTGTGGGATAACTTGGTCCACTGTGCATAAATGTCCTCACCCGACGCGAGGGCCGCGCCCCATGCAAGATCGATAAGCTCTGTCGTCCTAAGGGTGTTCGTCATCGGGGGTCGTGGCTAGGGAATGCCTTTCGAGCATTCTCCTAAAGCGCGGCCAAGTAAAGAGTGGTTGAGCGTCAAGTCCCAGTCCAACAACCAAAACGCCCGCCGGTGAGGCGGGCGCTTCGTGTCTTGGCGGGCGTCTCACACCGCCCTGATCGGCGTCACCTTGCCCTTGGGCGCGTCGCCCGCATTGGCGTCGATGAAACTCAGCACCAGCGGGCGGATGTTGTTGCGCCAGCTCGACCCCGCGAAGATGCCGTAGTGGCCCGCGCCGGGTTCCAGATGCTGGGCCTTTTTGCTCTCGGGCAGGCCGGTGCAAAGTTTCAGCGCAGCGACGCATTGCCCGGGCGCCGAGATATCGTCATTCGCGCCCTCGACGGTCTTCACCGCGACATTCGTGATCTTGCCGATATCGACGCGCTTGCCCTCGATGGTGAAGCGGTTCTGCGCGATCTCGAGGCCCTTGAAGATCCGCTCGACCGTGGACAGGTAGAATTCCGCGGTCATGTCCATCACCGCCAGATATTCGTCATAAAAGACGTTGTGGTGGTCGTGCTCGCTGCCCTCGCCCTTGGCCTCGGCGACGATCTTGTCGGAGAAGGCCTTGGAATGCTTCTCGGCATTCATCGAGATGAAGGACGCGAGCTGCATCAGCCCCGGATAGACGAGCCGCCCGACGCCCTTGTATTTGAAGCCGACGCGCTGGATCACCATGTGCTCCAGCTGGCCCATCGTCACCCGGCGGCCAAAATCGGTGACCTCGGTCGCCGCCGCATCGGGGTCGATCGGCCCGCCGATCAGGGTCAGCGTGCGCGGCTGGGCGGCGGGGTCCTCTTCGGCCAGATAGGCGGTTGCGGCCAGCGTCAGCGGCGCGGGCTGGCACACCGCGATCACGTTGATATCGGGGCCGAGCGCCTTCATGAACTCGACCAGATAGAGGGTGTAATCCTCGATGTCGAACTTGCCCTCGGAGACCGGAATATCCCGCGCATTGTGCCAATCCGTCACATAGACGTCGCAGTCAGGCAGCAGGCTGGCCACCGTCGAGCGCAGGAGCGTCGCATAATGGCCCGACATCGGCGCCACCAGAAGGACCCGGCGGGGCATCGGATCGCGGCCATGGACGTTGAAATGAATGAGCGCGCCGAAGGGCTTGTCGACCACCGTCTCGACCTCGACCAGATGGTCGCGCCCGTCGGTGCCGGGGATCGAGCGGATCCCCCAGTCGGGCTTGATCACCATCCGCGCGAAGCTGCGTTCCGCGACACGGCCCCAGGCCGAGAGTATCTTGAACATGGGATGCGGCGTCATGCCCCAGACCGGGTAAGAGGCCATCGCCCGGGCCGAGGCGCCCATCCACTCGTTGGTATTCCTGATGGTCTCCATCAGGTCATAACTCATCATACCCTTCATCACGCTCTCCTCGCCCGAAGGCTTTCCCCAAAACGCCGCTTTACCCTATTCAAAAAGCGGCGTTATGCTGACCCGCAAGGATAGGGAGGATTTGGCAGCATGACAACAAGCGACGAACTCGCACCCGTTGCGACGCCGAAGATGCAGGAGAACCTTGACAAGATTGAGGCGCTGACCCAGCGGCTGTTCGAGGCTCTGGCCCACAAGCGCGCGCCGAACATGGCGCTCGAGGGGCCGGGGATGGACCTCTATCTGAAGACCGGCGCCGCGCTGGTGAAAAGCCTTGCCGACAATCCCGCCAGCCTGCTCGAGGCGCAGGTGAGCTATTGGGGGCAGGCGATGAAGCATTACGTCGATGCCACCCATGCGCTGGCGCAGGGCACGATGAAGCCGCCCGCCGATCCGGGGCCGAAGGATCGCCGCTTTACCAACCCGCTCTGGGACAGCCACCCCTATTTCAACTTCGTCAAGCAACAGTATCTGATCGCGGCGAAGGGCATCGAAGAGGCCTCGGCGCGGCTCGAGGGGCTGGCCGAGATCGACCGCAAGCGGGTCGACTATTTCACCCGGCAGATCATCGACATGATGGCGCCGACGAATTTTCTGGCCACCAACCCCGATGCGCTGGAGCGCGCGATCGAGACCGAGGGCGAAAGCCTCGTGCGCGGCCTTGAGAACCTCGTGCGCGATGTGGAGCGCAACCACGGCGATCTGGTGGTGACGCTGGCCGACCGCGATGCCTTCCGGGTGGGGCAGAACATCGGCACCGCCGAAGGTTCGGTCGTCTATCGCAACCGCATGTTCGAGCTGATCCAGTACAAGCCCACCACCGAGACGGTGCACAAGACGCCCTTGCTGATCTTCCCGCCGTGGATCAACAAGTTCTATATCCTCGATCTGAAGCCCGCCAACAGCCTGATCCGCTGGATCGTCGATCAGGGCTTCACCCTCTTCGTCGTCAGCTGGAAGAACCCCGACCGCAGCTATGCCGATGTCGGCATGGAGGATTACGTTCAGGACGGCTTCCTGACCGCGATTGATCAGGTCAAGCAGATCACCCGCGAGAAGAAGGTGAACACGGTCGGCTATTGCATCGCGGGCACCACGCTCAGCCTGACGCTGGCGCTGATGGAAAAGCGCAAGGACCGCTCGGTCAATTCGGCGACCTTCTTCACCACGCTCACCGATTTCTCGGATCAGGGCGAATTCACCAGCTTCCTGCAGGATGATTTCGTCGACGGGATCGAGGCGCAATGCAAGGCCGACGGGGTGCTGTCGTCCTATTTCATGACCCGCACCTTCAGCTTCCTGCGCGCCAATGACCTGATCTGGCAGCCCGCGATCCGCAGCTACATGATGGGCGAGGCGCCGCCGGCCTTCGATCTTTTGTTCTGGAATGGTGACAGCACCAACCTGCCGGGCAAGATGGCAGTCGAATATCTGCGCGGCCTGTGTCAGGAAGACCTGTTCGCGGGCAAGGGCTTTCCGCTCATGGGCGAGGTGCTGCGGGTCTCGGATGTCAAGGTGCCGCTCTGCGCCATCGCCTGCGAGACCGACCATATCGCGCCGTGGATTTCCTCGTTCAACGGGATCGCGCAGATGGGCTCGGCGGACAAGACCTTCATCCTGTCGGAATCGGGCCATATCGCGGGGATCGTGAACCCGCCCTCGAAGATGAAGTACGGCCATTACACCTCCGAGGCGCCGGTCCATAACCCGAACGAATGGAAGGGCATGGCGACGCGCCACGACGGCAGCTGGTGGCCGCGTTGGGGCGAATGGCTGGCCGCGCGCTCGGGGGCGATGGTGCCTGCGCGCGCGCCGGGCGATGCGGCGCATCCGGTGCTGGCCGCAGCCCCGGGCACCTATGTCGGCGAGGCCATCGAGGCCTGAGGCCCAGACGTCCGCGCTTTGGCGGCGGGCGCAGAACCGGGGGCGGGCGCGCGGGCAGGACCTGCCCGCGCGCCCGCGGCGCCCCGATCCGGGGCGCCAGACCGTCCCGCCCGAAGGGGCCGGGCCCCGGAGCGACGGCGGTCACGCCGGGCCTTTTTGCTGCACTGCAGCAAAAAGATGTGGAATCTACTCTGTTTTCCGTCTGAAGCCTATCCAAAAGGCTAGGTTCTGAATGTGAAACTTCTGCAACGCAGCATTTTGCCCTTGCATTGCTGCGCTGCAGCAGTTATAGTCTTCCTCAAGCGACAGGGCCCTCGCCGCGTTTCAATCTCATTGGGCCCGATGAAATCGGAGTAAGAGATATGGCCAAGACCCAAGACTTCACCAAGATGATGCAGGACATGATGGCGTCGATGCCGATGGATGCGTCGAAATTCCAAGACGCGTTCAAATCGCAGGCCGCTTTCGGCGAGAAGATGACCAAGGTCGCCCTCGACGCCGCCGAGAAATCGACCGAGATCTCGGCCAAATGGGCCAAGGAAACCATCGCGAAGGTCGGCACGCTGGCCACCAAGAAAGAAGAGCCCGCCGATTACGCCAAAGCGATGAGCGACTTCGCCTCGGCCGCGGCTGAAATGGCTGCCGAGAACCTCGCCGCTTTCGCCGAAGTCGCGAAAAAAGTGCAGATGGAAACCGTCGAGCTGATGATGGCCGCTGGCAAGGACCTGCAGGAAGACGCGACCGCCGCGGTCAAGAAAGCGACCGAGGAAGTCACCGCTGCTGCGAAAAAAGCCACCACGGCCGCGAAATAAGTTCCTCCCGCGGGCCGGCGACCTCCTCCCTGCCGGATCGCACCTTAGAAGGGCGGGCCTATGGCTCGCCCTTTTCTTGTGTTGCTTTTGCCCGGGCGGCGCTTAATGATTGCTGCACTGCCGATAAAGGGGAGGAACCCGATGACCGATGACGCCAAGCCCTTGCTGATCAAGCGTTATGCAAGCCGCCGTCTCTATAATACCGAGACCAGCGATTATGTGACGCTCGAGGATATCGCGCGGTTCATCCGTGACGGGCGGGACGTCCAGATCGTCGATCTGAAGACCGGGGATGACCTGACCCGGCAATATCTGTTGCAAATCATCGCCGAACACGAAAGCCGCGGCGAAAGCGTCCTGCCGATCGGCGTGCTGACCGATCTGGTGCGCAGCTATACCTCGTCGGCGCAATCGGTGGTGCCGCAGTTCCTGGCCGCCAGCTTCGAGATGCTGCGCGAGGGGCAGTCGCAGCTGATGGAGCAATTCTCCTCGATCCCCAATCCGATGGCGTCGATGCCCGGTTTTGACGCGCTGCAGCGTCAGCAACAGGCGTTTCTGAAGTCGATGATGGCGGGCTGGACCCCGGCGGGCTCTTCGGGGCCCGAGGCCGAGGGGACCGGCAGCGGCGGCGACCGCGAGGAACTCAACGCGATCAAGAAGCAGCTCGCCGATCTGCAATCGAAACTGTCGAAACTCTGATCCGGTGGGGCGGGGCAGGGGCCCGGCGCGCACCGCCTCGCGGGGGAGATCATGGCCGCACGGGTGACGCTCTGGGCGCTTGAGGTGCTCGTCGCCACCGCCGAGGAGGGCGCGATCACCGCCGCCGCCCGGCGTCTTGGCGTCTCGGCCTCGGCGGTGAGCCAACAATTGGCCGCGCTCGAGGCCGCGCTGGGGGCCGAGCTGGTCGACCGCTCGGCGCGGCCCTTCGCGCTGACCCGCGCGGGGGCGGCCTTTCTGCCGCATGCGAGCGCCATGCTCGATGAGCTCGCCCGCGGCCGCGCGGGGGTCGGTCAGGCCGATCCGGCGGGGCTGCGCAGCTTTCGGCTGGGGATGATCGAGGATTTCGAGGCCGAGGTGACGCCCGCCCTGCTGGCGGGCATGGGGGCGGAGCTGACCGCCTGTCGCTTTCAGCTGGAAACCGGCCCGAGCCACCGGCTGGCCGCCCAGCTCGAGGCGCGCGCGCTCGATCTGGTGGTGGCGGCCGAGGGGGGGCCGCGCGGCGAGGGGCTCGAGGTCGTGCCGCTCCTGAGCGAGCCGTTTCTGGCGGTCTGGCCCGCGGGGCAGGTCGGCGCCGATCTGCCCTTCATCCATTACGCGACGCGCACCCTGATGGGGCGCCAGATCGCCGAGCATCTGGCGCGCGAGGCCACGGCCCCGGGCACGCGGTTCGAGCTGGATAGCTACCCGGCGATTCTGGCGCTGGTGGCGGCGGGGCAGGGCTGGACGCTGCTGACGCCCGCGGGCGTGCGCCACGGCGCGCGGATGCTGGCGCCGGGCGGTGTGGCGGCGGCGGGGCTCGCGCTGGCGCCCTCGCCCTTCGCGCCGCTCGCCCGGCGGATCGTGTTGAGCGCGCGGGCTGGCGGGATGGGCGATCTGCCGGGGCAGGTGGCGGTGCGGCTGCGCGGGCTTCTGGCCGAGCGGATCGTCGCGCCCGCGCGGACCGAGGCGCCGTGGCTGGGCGAGGCGCTGCGCGTCGAGGGCGCGGGCTGAGCGGTGGCGGTCGGGGGAATTGGCGCAACCGCGGCCCCGGTGGCTGGCCGTCGGCTGTGAGTATTTTTCCAAGGAGAAAGGCAGGGGCGGGCGCCTTGGCGGCTGCCGGGCCTTGAAGGCGCAGCAGGGTCGGCCTTGGTGATTGCGCGGGGAGAGGCCCTCGGGGCGCTGCTGCTGGCGGTGCGCGGGGGACTGGCGGTCGGCCGTGAGTATTTTTCCAAGGAGAAAGGCAGGGGTGGGCGCCGTGGTGGCTGTCGGGCCTTGAGGGCTGTGCGGAGCCTGCCTTGGCCGATTGCGCGCGGCGCGGCACCCGGGGCGCGGCATCGCTTGCGCCCCGGGTCCCGAAACCCTCAGATCATGCCGAGCGCGGCCTTGTAAATATCCATGATCGCCTCTTCCTCGGCCAGATCGTTCTTGTCGCGTTTGCGCATCGCGATGATCTTCTTCATCACCTTGGTGTCATAGCCGCGGGCCTTGGCCTCGGACATCACATCCTTCTGCTGCTCGGTGATGTCTTTCTTCTCGGCTTCCAGATGCTCGTATTGCTCGATGAACTGC
>JACXUS010000437.1 GCA_014763785.1 Sphingomonadales bacterium
TGCGGCCCGACCCGGACCTGACCGTCTCGGAATGGGCGGACCGTCACCGCATGCTCTCGGGCCGCGCCTCGGCCGAGCCCGGGCGATATCGGACGGTGCGCACGCCCTACATGCGCGAGATCATGGACCGGCTGTCGCCAAGCGATGCCACGCAGCGGATCGTGTTCATGAAGGCGGCGCAGGTCGGCGCGACCGAGGCCGGCAACAACTGGATCGGGTTCGCGATCCACCAGGCGCCGGGGCCGATGCTGGCGGTCCAGCCCACGGTGGAACTGGCCAAGCGCAACTCGCGCCAGCGGATCGACCCGCTGATCGACGAAAGCCCCGAGCTGCGGGAGCGGGTCAAACCGGCCCGGTCCCGCGACGCGGGCAATACCATGCTGTCCAAGGAATTCGCGGGCGGCATCCTGATCATGACCGGGGCGAACTCGGCGGTCGGGCTCCGATCGACCCCGGCGCGGTACATCTTCCTCGACGAGGTTGATGCCTATCCCGCCTCGGCCGACGAGGAAGGCGATCCGGTGACGCTGGCGGAAGCCCGGTCGCTGACCTTCGCCCACCGGCGCAAGGTGCTGCTGGTCTCGACGCCGACCATCCGTGGCCTGAGCCGGATCGAGCGGGAATACGAGGCGTCCGACCAGCGCCGGTTCTTCGTGCCGTGCCCGCATTGCGGCGCGATGCAGTGGCTGAAGTTCGAACGGCTGCGCTGGCAGAAGGGCCGTCCGGAGACGGCGGAGTATCACTGCGAGGGTTGCGACGCGGCAATCGCGGAACACCACAAGACGGCGATGCTGGAGGGCGGCGAATGGCGGGCGACGGCCGTCGCCGCTGACCCGACCACGGTCGGGTATCACCTCTCGGCGCTCTATTCGCCGATCGGCTGGCTGAGCTGGGAGCGGATCGTGCGGGCATGGGACGCGGCACAGGGGTCGGACGAGGCGATCAAGGCATTCCGCAACACCATCCTCGGCGAGACCTGGGTCGAAACCGGAGAAGCGCCCGACTGGCAGCGGCTCTACGACCGGCGCGAGCGCTGGATATCCGGCACGGTGCCTGCGGGAGGGCTGTTCCTGACGGCCGGGGCCGACGTGCAGATGGACCGCATCGAGGTCGACGTCTGGGCCTGGGGTCGCGGGCTGGAAAGCTGGCTGGTCGATCACGTTGTGATCGAAGGCGGTCCTGATCGGCATGACGCCTGGTCGGAACTGACCGCGCTGCTCGACCGGTCCTGGCCGCACGAACGCGGCGCGCATCTCAGGATCGCGCGGCTGGCCATCGACACCGGCTACGAGGCCCCGGCAGTCTATTCCTGGTCGCGGGCGCAAGGCTTCGCGCAGGTGTCGCCGGTCAAGGGTGTCGAGGGGTTCAACCGCGCGAGCCCGGTCTCGGGGCCGACCTTCGTTGATTCGACCGAGGGCGGCAAACGCCTGCGGCGCGGCGCGCGGCTCTGGACCGTGGCGGTGTCGACCTTCAAGGCCGAGACCTACCGCTTCCTGCGGCTGGCGCGCCCGACCGAGGAGGACATGACCGACGGGGCGGCATTCCCGCCCGGCTCGGTGCATCTGCCGCACTGGGTCGAGAACGAATGGCTGAAGCAGTTCGTGGCCGAGCAGCTGGTGACGGTGCGCACGAAACGCGGCTTCGCCCGGCTGGAATGGCAG
>JACXUS010000438.1 GCA_014763785.1 Sphingomonadales bacterium
GCTTGGCCTTGTGCCCAGCCAGGCCCTCAAAATCGGACTCGGCATCATCCTGATCTGGTCGGCCTGGGGCGTGTTCCGCCATTTGCCGCAATCCGCGCCCGCAGCGAGCGCACCGCGCGGCCTGCCCGCGCGCGTGCTGGCGCATGACGCCGAATGGGGCCTGACGACGCTGGCCGTGGATGGCCAGACCGTCACCGTGCCGCATAGGCCCCTCTTGCCCGGATCGGAAACCTCGCTCAACATCAATGACCGCGACGTGACGCTCGCGCTTACCATCGACGCCGGATCGAGCGCGCTCAACGCCCTCTCGGGACGGGTCGCGGGCATCGAGCCGCTGCCGGACGGCACGACCGCGCGTGTGCGGGTGGCCATCGCGAATGCGGGCGAGATCGCGGCGCTCGTCACCCGTCGTTCCGTTGCAGCACTCGGTCTGATCGAGGGCGCGCAGGTGTTCGCGCGGTTCAAGGCGACGGCCGTTCAATGACGGGACGCACCGCCCTTGTCCTCGGCCTGTCCGAGGCAGCCTCGGCCACGGCGCATCGGTTGCACCGCGACGGCTGGCGTGTGGCGCTGGCAGTGGATGCCCCGCCCAAGGTCCACCGCCGCAAGATGGCCTTTGCCGATGCCTGGTGGGATGGCTCCGCAGTTCTGGAAGGGACAGCCTGCGTCCGCTTCTCGCCAGAACGGATCGCGCGGCAGGGGTGCGCGATGGGCGTCGTCCCGTTCCTGGCCCTTGCGCCGGAGGCGGCCCTCGGCGTGCTGCCCTGGGCGGTCGCGGTCGATGCAAGGCTGGCCAAGCGGTCCCCACCGCTGCGGCTGCAGGGCCGCGCCGCCCTCACCATCGGCTGCGGCCCCGGACATATCGCGGGCGAGACCTGCGATCTGGCGATCGAGACGCAATGGGGCGAGAGGCTGGGGGCTGTGATCGAGGCCGGGCCGACGGCGGCCTTGGCCGGCGAGCCGCGTGCCATCGACGGCGTGGGGCGCGAACGCATCGTCTATGCGCCGGTCGGGGGCGTGTTGCGCGCCTTGCGCGACATCGGCGATCCGGTCGCGGCCGGTGAGACCGTCGCGCGGATAAGGGACACCGAGATTGCCGCCCCGATCAGGGGCACGCTGCGCGGCATGCTGCGCGACGGCCTCGAAGTCACCTCCGGCGACAAGGTGCTGGAGGTCGATCCGCGCCCGGCCGGTCTCGCGATCTTCACCGGCATCGGCCAGCGCCCCGCCATGATCGCCGAGGGCGTCGCGCGCGCCATCGAGATGACCCATCCGAGACACCAGGTTGTCCTGCCGTCCCCGGCGACCGTCCCGGATTCGCTCAACCCCATTTCGAAGTGAAGGGAGACCGCCATGAAACTCAGCGCACGCAATGTCCTCAAGGGAAAGGTCGCCGGACTCGAACCCGGCGCAGTCACAACCATCGTCAGGATCGACCTTGGCGGTGGGGTCATCGTGACAAGCTCGATCACCAGGGCGGCGGCGGACGATCTGAACCTCGCCGTCGGCGACGAGGCCTTTGCCGTGATCAAGGCCTCGGACGTGCTGGTGGGCAAGCCATGAGCGCAGATCTGGCCACCCTGCGCCGGGGCGAAGAAGCCACCGACGCGCCAGAGGCGCGCGATGCCGCCCTGACCTTCATCGGGCGGATCGAGAC
>JACXUS010000135.1 GCA_014763785.1 Sphingomonadales bacterium
GATCCTTGCCGCGCTGAGCCCGCCCGCCCCGGCCCCGCGCGCCCAGCAAACGGTGGTGGCGCGCGCCTCCAGCTCCGGCGGGCGCAACTGGGGCGTCAGCATCGGCAAATTCACCAGCCAATATGCCGCCGAACGCGCGCTGTTGAATGTCGCGCTGAAGGAAAGCGAGACGCTGGGCGATGCGCTGCGCAAGGTCGCGACCCGCAAGACGGGCTACGAGGCGAATTTCGTGGGCCTGACGCAGGAGGGCGCCGCACTCGCCTGTGCCCGGCTGCAGGCGCGCGGCACCGATTGCTCGGTGATCGGCGCCAGCTGAGCCGCGCCCCCATCGGACAAAGCGAAAACCCCGCCGTTTGCGCGGGGTTTTTCCTGTCGGAGGCCTCCGGCGGGGATATTTGGACACTGTTGAGACAGCCCCTCAACAGTGCGCAAATATCCCCCGCGGAGCGTCCGCAGGGGTCAGGGGCGCTGTCTTCGGGCACTCAGGCCTTGGGGTGATCGTCGTAATCGCTCGACAGGATCCGCTCGGCATCGCCCTTGGGATCGTCATATTGCCGCGCGCGCAGCGACCAGAAGAAGGCCGCAAGCCCCACCCCGCCGAGAAACAGCGACACCGGGATCAGATAGACCAGCACATCCATGGGCGTTCACTTCAACCGCAGCGAATTCAGCGAGACCGTAACCGACGAGAGCGACATCGCCAAGGCCGCCCAGAGCGGCGTTGCCAGCCCCACCAGCGCCAGCGGCACCGCGACGATATTGTAGAGGATCGAGATCGTGAAATTCTGCTTGATCCGGCGCCGCGCGATGCGGGCCACGCCCACCGCCTCGGCCACGGGTTCCAGATCCTGCCCCAGAAGCACGATATCCGAGGCCGTGCGCGCCGCATCGAGCGCCGAGGCCGGCGAGATCGAGGCATGCGCCGAGGCCAGCGCCGCAGTATCGTTGAGCCCGTCGCCCACCATCAGCACATGCGCCCCCTGCCCCGTCAGATCGGCGATCAGCGCGGCTTTCTCCTCGGGGCGGGCACCGGCGCGCCAGTCCTCGATGCCCAGACGCGCGGCCAGCGCGGACACCGCGCCCTCGACATCGCCCGAGACAAGCCAGACCCGCAGCCCGCGGGCGCGCAGACCGGCCACAGCCGCCTCGGCGCCGGGGCGCAGATGGTCGGTGAAGCGCAGGGTGATCGGCGCGCGCTCACCGATCTTGAGATGGGTCGCGGTCTGCGTCCCGGCCTCGGCACCGACCCAATCGGCGCGGCCGAGCCGCAAGCGCTGATCGCCAAAGCGCCCTTCGACGCCATAGCCCGGGACCTCGCGCAGATCGTTAAGCCGCGCGGGCGCGATCCCCTGTGCTTGCGCCGCCAGATGGATCGCCTGCGCCAGCGGATGGGCCGAAGCGCCCGCCAGCGCGGCGGCCATCGCGAAATCCTGCGCGCTCAGATCGTCCAGATTTTCGGGGACGGGCGTGCCCAGCGTCAGCGTGCCGGTCTTGTCGAACACCACCGTATCGACCTCGGCCAGACGTTCGAGCGCCGTGCCCTCCTTGATCAGCAGGCCGCGCCGGAACAGCCGCCCCGAGGCCGCCGTGACCACCGCAGGCACCGCCAGCCCCAGCGCACAGGGGCAGGTGATGATCAGCACCGCGGCCGAGATATTCACCGCCACCCGCAGATCGCCGCCAGTCAGCCACATCCAGAAACCGAAGGCGGTGAAGCTGAGGATATGCACGACCGGCGAATAGGCCCGCGCCGCGCGTTCAGCAAGGCTGGTGTAGCGGGTCCTGGCGCTTTCGGCCATGGCCACCAGATCGGCCATCCGGTGCAGCGAGCTGTCCTTGCCCGCCGCAGTGACGCGCAGGGTCAGCGGGCCGGTCAGGTTGACCTCGCCCGCCGAGAGCACCGTGCCGGGCCCGACCCAGACCGGCAGCGATTCCCCGGTCAGGAGCGAGCGGTCGCTTTCCGAATGCCCCTCGGTCACCTCGCCATCGGCGGGCACCCGCGCGCCGGGGCGCACCCGCACCAGATCGCCGGGCCGCAGATCGCCGACCGGCACCACCACCTCGGCGCCGTCGCGCAGAAGCGTCGCGCGCGGCACCTCGAGCGCGGCCAGCTCTTCGGCGGCCGAGCGCGCGACCGCGCGGGTGCGATAATCGAGGTAACGCCCGATCAGCAGGAAGAAGGTCAGCATGACGGCGGCATCGAAATAGGCGTGATGGCCGTGGTTGATCGTCTCGAAAACCGAGATCGACGAGGCGAGGATGATCGCCAGCGAAATCGGCACATCCATCCCGAGCCGCCCGCCCCGCAGCGAGGTCCAGGCCGAAATGAAGAACGGCTGGCCCGCGAAGGCCACCGTGGGCAGCGCAATCGCGCCGGAAATCCAGTGGAACAGATCGCGCGTGCTCGATTCGGCCCCGGACCAGACCGCGATCGACAAGAGCATGATGTTCATCATGGCAAAGCCCGACACGCCGATCCGCATCAAGAGATCGCGGCCGCGCTTGTCGGTCTCGGTCGCCGAGAGCAGCCCGGGGTCCAGCTCATGCGCCTCGTAGCCGATCCGGCCGAGCGCGGCGATCAGCCCGGCGGGCTCCACCCCCGCCTCGGCATCGACAGAAACGCGCTTCAGGGTCAGGTTGACGCGCGAGGAGCGCACGCCGGGCTGGCGGCCCAGTTCACGTTCCACATCGGAAATGCAGACCGCGCAATGGGCCGTGGGCAGCGAGAGCATGATCCGCGCGCCCTTGAGATCGCCCGATTTCGCCAGATCCTCGGCCGAAGGCGCCGCCAGACAGGCCGGGCAGGCCGAGGCCGAGACATGCTCGTCCCAGGCTTCGGCTTCGGGGATATCGGCGGGGATATCGGCAGGGGGCGCGACGAGCCGGCCAGCGGCAGGGGCGACGCTCATCGCCTCAGCCTTTCACAAAGAGATCAAGCCGCTGGCGGAACGGGGTGCCATCGGCGGCGCGGGCCTCGAGATGGATCAGCCATGCCCCCGGTTCGAGGGTCAGGGGCGCGGTGAAGATCCCGCCATTGTAGGCCAGCTCGGGGGTCTGGTCGTCGCGCTTGTGGGTGGTGCGCCCGACCACCGCCGAAATCTCGGCTACGCGCGCGGGCAGCCCCTGCGCATCGCGGATCACCAGCGCCAGATGGCCATCGGAATACTCCGGCGAGACCGTCCAGCCGAGCGCATTCTGCGCCGCGCGCTCGGCATCGAAGGTCTGCGAGGCGACATAGGAATTCGGCACCTCGGTGCCCGGGAAGGTCGAGACCGCCTGATAGGCCATCACGAGATTGACGCCGATGATGATCCCGAAGGCGCCCACGAAGCCCGCCAGAACCTTCTTGCCGGTGATTTCCTTGGCCATCGTCCAGTCCTTACTTACCCGTTCCGTTGAAGACGGTCTCGACCGCAACCCGGGCAGGCGCGCCGACCTCTTCCACCCATACACGCAGATCCGTCCGCTCCGCCAGAGCCAGCGGCGACTTCGGCGCGGCCTCCAGATAGACGCGCTGGGTCAGCGTGGAATCGGCCGGGGCCTTGAGCTCATCGGCCTGCTCGCCTTCAAGCAGCAGCGTCACATCGGGGATCGGCTGGCCGTCTGCGCCGGTGACGGTGATGCGGAAGGTGGTCTCCTCGCCCGCCTTGTTGCGCAGGCGCATGGTGTAAATGTTGCGCACCGTGCCGTCGCCCTGAATGACATAGAGCGGGTCGCGGTTCGGCGTCAGGTTGAAGTCGATGGGCGAGCGCATGAACAGCGCCACCACCAGCGCCACGCCGACCCCCGCCCAGAGCGTGAAATACATCAGCGTGCGCGGCCGCAGGATGTGCTTCCAGATGTTCTTCGGATGGCCGCCCTCGCGTTCCAGACGTTCGTCCTTGAGCGCGATATAACCGATCAGCCCGCGCGGCTTGCCGATCTTGTCCATCATCTCGTTGCAGGCGTCGATGCACAGCCCGCAGGTGATACATTCCAGCTGTTGCCCGTTGCGGATATCGATGCCCATCGGGCAGACGTTGAAGCAGGCCATGCAGTCGATGCAATCGCCCTGCCCGGCCGGGGTTTCGCCCTTGTGCAGCTTGCCCCGCGGCTCGCCGCGCCATTCGCGATAGGCGATGGTGATCGTGTCCTCATCCATCATCGCGGCCTGAATCCGCGGCCAGGGGCAGGCATAGATGCAGATCTGCTCGCGCGCGAAGCCACCAAAGGCGAAGGTCGTCGCGGTCATCACGCCGATCGTGGTATAGGCGATCGCCCCCGCCTGCCCGGTCAGCAGGTTTTGCAGCAGCGTCGGCGCATCGGTGAAATAGAAGACCCACGCGCCCCCGGTCGCCAGACCGATCAAGAGCCACGCGGTCCATTTGATCGCGCGCTTGCGGATCTTCTCGGCATCCCATTTCTGCCGGTGCAAACGGATGCGGTTGTTGCGGTCGCCCTCGACCCAGCGCTCGACGAGGATAAAGAGGTCGGTCCAGACCGTCTGCGGGCAGGCATAGCCACACCAGACCCGGCCCGCCGCCGAGGTGAACAGGAAAAGTCCAAGCCCCGCCATGATCAGAAGGCCCGCGACGAAATAGAATTCATGTGGCCAGATCTCGATCATGAAGAAGAAGAAGCGCCGGTTGGCCAGATCGATCAGCACCGCCTGATCGGGCAGCGCCGGGCCACGGTCCCAGCGAATCCAAGGCGTGATGTAATAGATGCCCAGCATCACCGCCATCAGCACCCATTTCAGGGTGCGGAAGCTGCCCTTCACCCGACGGGGGAAGATCGGCTCTCGGGCCGCGTAGAGGGGGGTATCGCTGGGGTCGGTCGCGCTCACGGTAGAGTCTCCGTTGGCTGGGAATTCGGATCTTGACCCTTTTCATATGCCGCAAGCCAAAAGACTTTGACATGCGTCAAAAAGGCGGGTTTCTGATACAGGTATTCCGAAATGGCCTGCGGGCCAGGCGCAAGGGCCCCGCCGGTCGCGAACCCGGGACACAGGGCCGGGCGGTCGGCGCATCGCAGATGCCGGGCAAGGCCCAGTGCTCGCGTCTCCGATCTTCGGAAGGTCACACCGGCGCCCCCAGGAAACGCGCGAACAGGACGGGGCGCCGGTGCTACCCGAAGGGTCGCCCCCCCGGATCCTGAACGAAGGGGGCTGCGGCCCCCTTCGCTATTCTTATTCGCCGCCGCCCAGACGATGGACGTAGGCCGCCACCGAACGGATCTCGGCTTCCGACAGACGCTGCTCGCCGCCTTCGGGCGCGAAGCTCCACGAGGGCATGACGCCGAAGCGGGCATTGACCACGGTCTCGGTCAGGGTCTCGACGTCGCCGCCATAGAGCCAGATCGCGTCGGTCAGGTTCGGCGCACCTTGCATGCGGTCGCCGGTGCCGTCTTCCATGTGGCAGCTGGCGCAGTTGTCGGCGAAGACAACAGCCCCCTCGGCCTCGAGCGCGGCATCGAACTCTTGCCCCGAGATCTTGCGGACGTGCTGGACGACCTGCGCGATCTGCGTAGCGTCCAGCAGCTCGTCACGCCCGAAGGCCGGCATCTCCGAGTAGCGGGCATCCGCATCCTCGGTGTTGCGGATCCCATGCGCGATCGTGAGGTAGATGTCCTCGATCGAGCCGCCCCAGAGCCAGTCGGCATCGAGCAGGTTGGGATAGCCCAGACCCGCATTGCCGCCCGCGCCCGAGCCGTGGCACTGCGCACACCAAGTGCGGAAGACCGCGGCGCCGGCGTTCTGGGTATAGTTCACCAGCTCCGGATCGTCGTTGATCGCGGTCAGATCCGCCGCGACCAGCTTGGCCTCGATGCCTTCGTTCGCCGCCGCATAGCGGTCGATCTCGGCCTGAACATTGGCCCGCGTCGAGCTGCCCAGCAGACCCGGCGTCGCGCCATCCTTGAAGATCGGCCATGCCGGCATGGCGATCGAATAGGCCACACCCCAGAAGATGCAGATGTAGAAGGTGTACAACCACCACTTGGGCAGCGGGTTGTTATACTCCTCGATGCCGTCCCACGAATGGCCCGTGGTGGCGACATCCTGTTTTTTGGTCGGTTTTTTGCTCATTGGTCCACGCCTCCTTACAACGTGGCGCCGTCTTCGGAGCAGCGGCCGCCACAGCATCCCTGCTGCGCATCGCCGCTCCGACAGGCGGGTTTGTCCTCATGCCGGAAGGGGATGTTGGCCGTATCCTCATGGGTTTTGCGCGAGCCGGGCCGGAAGGCCCAGATCACCGCCAGAATGAAGAACGCGAAGATCGCGAGCATCGCCCAGCTATCCGCGATTTCCCGGAAGATATGATAGTCCATCCCCAACCTCCTCAGCGACTTGCCACGGGTTCGAAGGTCGAGAAGTCGACCATCGTGCCGAGAACCTGAAGATAGGCCACCAGCGCATCCATTTCCGAGATGCCGGGTTTGCCGTCGAAGTTGCGCACGTTGACCTTGTCGCCGTAACGCTCCATCAGCCCGTCGGTATCGCCGTCAGGATCAACCTGCGCGGCAAAATCGGCCTTGGCTGCTTCGATCATCTCCGAGCTGTAGGGCACCCCCACGAGGGCGTCGGTCTTCAGACGGTCCTCGATATAGGTGGGCTCGATCATGCGGTTCAGCAGGAACCCGTATTTCGGCATCACCGATTCCGGCACGACCGATTGCGGGTTGGTCAGGTGATCCACATGCCACGCATCCGAGTAACGGTTGCCGACGCGGGCGAGGTCGGGCCCCGTCCGTTTCGAGCCCCACTGGAACGGGTGGTCATACATCGACTCGGCGGCGAGCGAGTAGTGACCGTAACGCTCCACCTCGTCGCGCATCGGGCGGATCATCTGGCTGTGGCAGACATAGCAGCCCTCGCGGATGTAGATATCCCGGCCCGTCAGCTCGAGGGGGGTGTAGGGGCGAACCCCTTCCACCTTTTCAATCGTGTTCTCGAGGTAGAACAGCGGAGCGATCTCGACGATCCCACCCACGGTCACAACCAGGAAGGAGAAGATCAGCAGAAGCGTCGCGTTCTTTTCGATGACGCTGTGTTTATCAAGAAGTGCCATTGCTGCCTCTCCTTATTCCGCTGGGACCGCAGCCACCGAGGCCGAGGCCACGCGCGGTTGCTTCACAACGGTCGCCCACAGGTTGTAGGCCATGATCAGCGAGCCAGCGAGATACATCACCCCGCCCAGACCCCGCACGACATACATCGGGTGTTTCGCGGCCACGGTGTCGGCGAAGGCGTTCACCAGGAAGCCCTGCGCATCGACTTCGCGCCACATCAGGCCTTCCATGATGCCCGTGACCCACATCGCCGAGGCGTAGAGCACGATCCCGATCGTGGCGAGCCAGAAGTGCCAGCTGACCAGTTTCAGCGAATAGAGCCGCTCACGCGCCCACAGACGCGGCACGAGGAAGTAGAGCGCCCCGAAGGTGATCATGCCGTTCCAGCCCAGCGCGCCGGAGTGGACGTGACCGATCGTCCAGTCGGTGTAGTGCGACAGCGAGTTCACCGCCTTGATCGACATCATCGGGCCTTCGAAGGTCGACATGCCGTAGAAGCCGACCTATAGTGCAGGTGGTGCGGACCGGCCCAGATGTAGAGGAAGATCAGCGCCCAGAAGTGCACGATCGACAGTTTGTACGAGTAGACCGGACGCTCGGCTTGCTTCGGCACGAAGTAGTACATCATGCCCAGGAAGCCCGCGGTCAGGAAGAAGCCCACCGCGTTGTGGCCATACCACCACTGGGTCATGGCGTCCTGCACGCCGGCGAAGACCTGCACCGATTTCGAGCCGAAGATCGAGACCGGAACCGACAGGTTGTTCACCACGTGGAGCATCGCGATGGTCACGATGAACGACAGGTAGAACCAGTTCGCCACATAGATGTGGGGTTCCTTGCGCTTGAAGATGGTGCCGAGGAAGGCCAGCAGATAGGCAACCCAGACGATGGTGATCAGCCAGTCGACATGCCATTCCATCTCGGCATATTCCTTCGACTGGGTGGCGCCGAGGATATAGCCCGTCGCGGCCAGAACCACGATCAGCTGCCAGCCCCAGAACACGAACCAGCCAAGGCCGGTGCCGCCGAAGAGACGCGCCGCCGAGGTGCGCTGCACCACATAGAACGACGAGGCGATCAGCGCGTTGCCCCCGAAGGCGAAGATCACCGCCGAGGTGTGCAGCGGGCGCAGCTTGCCGAAGTTCAGATAGCCCTGAGCCCATTCAAAGTTCAGCGCGGGATAGGCCAGCTGGAAGGCGATGACGACGGCCACGAGAAAGCCGACGACGCCCCAGAAGACCGTCGCGATGACCCCGGCGCGAACCACGCCATCGAAATATTCGTTCTCGGAGGGTTTCGGCCCTCCCATGGTGCGAAGCACCCAGATGAACGCGATCGCTGTCGCCAGCATGATCTCAATCGCGTTCACCATGTACGGAAGATCGCGCGCATAGTTGGCCGCGATAGCGGCGAGAACCGCTACCAGACCAAGCGCGATCAGCTTGATATAATCCCACATGTTGTGCGTCCCTTCGTCTTGTCTGCTCCACGCCCTGTCCCCGAGTCGGACTGGGGGCGGGGATTCTCGACTGTAGCCCTTGTCCTATCAGGGTATGCCTGATGCCTTGATCTGCATCAAATCCCTGATACCGCTCTGTGTTGTTTCGTCGCAGGTGCCGATCTCTGATGGCCGCGACCTTGATCGACGTCAAGGTTTTGCCCCTTGTCAGATGTATCTTTTCGGCATTGAAACACGCGAGGACCCCGGCCATGGCCTATAAATCCATTCTCACAATCGTTACCGACGCGGAGGCGGCCCGCGCGCAGATCGAGACCGCGATCGCGCTGGCGCGGCGCGAGGATGCCCATCTCGACGTGCTCTGCATGGGCGTCGACCGCACCCAGACGGGCTATTACTATGCGGGCGCCACCGCCTTCGTGCAGCAAGAAACCCTTGATCGCGCGCAAGAAGATGCCAAGGCGATCGAAACCGCCATCGCCACGCGGCTGGCGGCCGAGGATATCCGCTGGTCTTCCGAAACGCTGGTGGTGCAGATCGGCGCGATCGCGACCGTGGTCGGGTTGCGCGCGCGCTTTGCCGATCTGACGGTGCAAGGCCGCCCCTATGGCAAGGGCCGCGGGCAAGAGCTGGAGGCGGTGATCGAATCCGCGCTCTTCGAAGGCGCCGTGCCAGTGCTGATCGTGCCCGACGATTTCTCGGGCCAGATCGCCGCGCGCCGGGTCATTGTGGCCTGGAACCAGTCGAACGAGGCGATGAGCGCGATCCGCAAGGCGCTGCCGCTGCTGAAGGCCGCCGATCTGGTGGACATCACCGTGATCGACCCGCCGACCCATGGGCCGGAACGCTCGGACCCCGGCGGCCAGCTCAGCCAATGGCTTGCCCGTCACGGCGTGCATGCCGAGGTCTCGGTGCTGGCCAAGACCATGCCGCGGATCTCCGACGTGCTCGGCCGCCATATCCGCGACACCTCGGCCGATCTGGTGGTGATGGGCGCCTATGGCCACTCGCGCTTCCGCGAGGCGATCCTGGGCGGCGCCACGCGCCACATGCTGGAACTGGCCGAAGTGCCGGTGGTGATGGCGCACTAAGCGCCCAACCTCGAACCAAAGCGGCGCCCCATCGGGCGCCGTTTGCAACTTGAGGCCTGATTGAGCTCAAAGTAAAAGAAAATGCGCCGATCAAGAGTGTCGCCTATGGCTGACGCCGCAAATGATGGTGCGTCTAGGGTCGGGACCCATAAATCGACTTGAGGCTGCACGGGCTGCATGATTCAAGCTCCCAAACAGAGGGGGCATGATGAGCGGGCATTTCTGGTTGACC
>JACXUS010000136.1 GCA_014763785.1 Sphingomonadales bacterium
CTCGCCCGACTTCCCCGGCTGCTGGCTGCGTGACGATAGAAAACCGCGTCAAACAAGCATACTTTCTGCACCAAGGCGCCCGAAGCCAAGCCCGGACAGCTGCGCCGAAAGAAAACCGTTCTGCACAGCCGACTTCTTCAGCAGCCTGTTAAGTGCCTCGGAGGCGAGAGCAATGAGGCCGGTACCAAGACGGTATCCACCATCATCCTGGATCGCTTCGATCATCCCTTCGGATTCAAGCGTTGCCAGAAGTCGGATCAGCGTGGTGCGGTTGATATTCAGAGCTTAAGCCGTGCGACTTCTGTTACGGCATCGGTTTCCTGCTGCAATATGCCGGAGCAAGGTTATGGCCCTGACTACCGGCGGAACAACGTATGTCGGTTCACTGTCTTCAGCAGCGTATTCTGCCATAATTGAAGTTATCCTCGAATTATGTGTTTATTTGAACACTCCTATCATATGTGAACGATTTGACAACGACTTTGCCGACGGAAGCCGGGGCAGGTTGCCGTGACGTGGCATTGTTGCAGAATGGCGGCGTGGGGTGTGACTACCCCTTCCTCCATCGGCGTCAGCCCACGCGGACGATCTCGGCTGTGCCGAGGGCGTTAAAGGCTGCGGGCGTGGTATCCGGTCCACCGTTTCCAGAACGCCCGGCCATAGTGACGCGTGGCGCGCAGGGTTTCGTTGCGCGCCCGGGCGGCTGGGCAGTCCTCCTTCCATGGTCGGCCATTCTTGCGGATCGGAATGACAGCGGTGCCGCCGCGTGCGATGATGGCGCTGTGACAGCGCCGCGTGTCGTATGCCCCATCTGCGGTCACGGCGCCGATGTCTTCGTCTTCGGGGATCTGATCCGGCAGGTCCGGCAGGACGGGGCTGTCGCCTTCCCGGCTGGGGGTGAACTCGACCGCGCGGATGTCGGAGGTGGCGGTGTCCATGGCCAGATGGACCTTGCGCCATCGGCGTCGTCCCTGAACGCCAGGCTTGCGGGCCTGCCACTCGCCATCGCCGAGGAACTTGATGCCGGTGCTGTCCACCAGCAGGTTCAGCGGCCCGCTGGCGCGGCGATAGGGTATCTGTACCTTCAGGGTCTTCTGCCTGCGGCACAGGGTCGAGTAGTCCGGAACGGGCCAGTCCAGCCCGGCAAGGCGCAGGAGGCTGCCGACCATACCGGCGGTCTGCCCGAGTGGCAGCTTGAACAGCACCTTGATCGACAGGCAGAACTGGATCGCCGCATCCGAAAAAACCGGCGGGCGCCCGGGGCGGCCCTCATGCGGCGCGTGCCAAGCCATCTACTTGTCCAGCCAGATCAGCAGAGACCCGCGCTTCCTGAGCGCATCGTTGTAGGCAGACCAGTTCGTCGTGCGGTAGCGGGCGTCCCTGGGCTTGCTCATGCAGCCCGTCTAACCGCATGGATTCGTGATGTGAATCCCTCGCGGCCAGAGTTCTGCAACAATGCCGTACTAAGGTGTGAAGCTGTAGACAGGTCAAGCGGGAAATCTGGTCTGCCTCGACCTTTAACGCATCGGGAACACCATGCTGTGCTTCACGGTGCCATAGGCAAAGCTCGTGTCGATCGACCCGATACCGCCGACAGGGTGCAGGCGCGCGCGGATGAAGCGTTCGTAATCGTCCAGCGACCCGACCACGACGCGCAGCTGATAATCGGTCTGGCCGGTCATGACGTGACATTCCAGCACCTCGTCCATCCGCGCGACCTCACGCTCAAACGTCTGCACGGTGGCTTCGTCGTGACGCTCCAGCCGGATGCGGACGAAGGCAGTGATCGGCAAGCCATATGCGCGGGCATCCACTCGCGCCGCATAGCCGAGGATGACCCCGCCCTTTTCGAGGTTGCGCAGGCGACGCAGGCAAGGTGAGGGCGAGAGATTGACCGCTTCGGCCAGATCCTGGTTCGACATGCGCCCGTCGCGTTGCAGGGCGCGGATAATCTGGCGGTCCTTTTCGTCCATCTTTCGGGCCTCATATTGGCAGATTCTGCCAATTCAGTGCCAGATTGTGGTCAAGAACGCAATCCAAAGGATCGCAGAACACGATATCCTGCCACAAACAGGAGATCGCCTATGACCCAATCCAAAGGCTTCGCCACCCGCGCCATTCACCTCGGCTATGATCCCACGGCGCACGAGGGCGCGCTGACGCCACCTCTGCACCTGACCTCGACCTTCGCCTTCGAAACGGCAGAGGCAGGGAGCGAGATCTTCGCCGGCGAGCGCCCGGGCCACATTTATTCGCGTATCTCGAACCCCACACTCGACCTGCTGGAGCGCCGCGTGGCCGATCTGGAGGGGGCTGAGGCAGGCCTTGCGCTCGCCTCCGGCATGGGGGCGATCACCGCAGTCCTCTGGACGCTGCTCTCGCCGGGCGACGAGGTGATCGTCGACAAGACGCTCTATGGTTGCACCTTCGCCTTCATGCATCACGGTCTGCGCAAGTTCGGGATCACGATCACCCATGTCGACCTGACCGACCCGGCCAACCTGACCGCGGCCATGAGCGACCGCACGCGGGTTGTCTACTTCGAGACGCCCGCCAACCCGAACATGCGGCTGGTCGATATCAAAGCCGTCGCCGAGATCGCCCATGCAGGCGGGGCGCAGGTGATCGTCGACAACACCTATGCGACCCCATATCTCACGCGGCCCATCGCGCTCGGTGCCGATCTGGTGGTGCATTCGGCCACCAAGTATCTGGGCGGCCATGGCGACCTTGTCGCGGGGGTGGTGGTCGGCCACGCCGAGGCGGTCACCGAAATCCGTCTTGTCGGCATGAAGGACATGACCGGGGCGGTCATGGCGCCCTTCAACGCCATGCTGATCCTGCGTGGCCTGAAAACCCTCGCCCTGCGAATGGACCGGCACTGCGCTAGCGCGCAGTTGGTGGCCAAATGGCTGGAGGATCATCCCGAGGTGGCCGTGGTGCATTATCCGGGGCTGGAGAGCTTCGGCCAGCACGCGCTTGCCTGCCGCCAGATGGCGCAGCCCGGTGCGATGATCGCCTTCGAACTCAAGGGCGGCCTGGAAGCGGGGCGGCGGATGATGAACGGGCTGCGGATGATCGCGCGGGCGGTCTCACTGGGTGATGCGGAAACCCTGATCCAGCATCCCGCCTCGATGACCCATTCCACCTATACGCCCGAGGAGCGCGCCGCGCATGGCATCGGTGACGGGCTTATCCGGCTGTCGGTGGGGCTTGAGGATGTCCAGGACATCCTCGACGATCTGGATGGCGCGCTGGCGCCGATCCGCGCCCTGCGCAGCGCCTGACCCCGGAGCCGCCCATGATCCCCGATCCTCGTCATCTGAAGACCATCGAACAACGGCTGCTGTGGCTGTCGCACTGGATGATCCACCACGCCAACCATATCCGGCCCAAGGTGGACGGTATCAAGGTCGGCGGACATCAGGCCAGTTCGGCCTCGATGGTGTCGATCATGACCGCGCTCTACTTCTCCGCGCTCCGGCCCGAGGACCGGGTGGCGGTCAAGCCCCATGCCTCTCCGGTCTTCCACGCGATCCAGTACCTGATGGGCAACCAGACCCGCGAGAAGATGGAGGCCTTCCGAGGCTGGGGCGGGGTGCAGAGCTATCCCAGCCGCACCAAGGACGTGGACGACGTGGATTTCTCGACCGGGTCGGTCGGGCTCGGGGTGGCGATCACCAGCTTCGCCGCGCTGGTGCAGGATTACGTCGCGGCGAAGGACTGGGGCGCGGACCTGCCGCTGGGGCGGATGGTGGCGCTGATGGGCGATGCGGAGCTCGACGAGGGCAATGTCTACGAGGCGTTGCAGGAGGGCTGGAAGAACGACCTGCGCAACTGTTGGTGGATCATCGACTACAACCGCCAGTCGCTGGATGGCATCGTGCGCGAGGGGCTGTTCGAACGGGTCGAAAAGATCTTCGACGCCTTCGGCTGGGACGTGGTGCGGGTGAAATACGGCGCCATTCAACGCGCCGCCTTCGAGGAGCCGGGCGGCGCGGCGCTGCGGGACTGGATCGACCGATGCCCCAACGCGGAATATTCCGCGCTGACCTACATGGGCGGCGCCGTCTGGCGGCAGCGCCTTATGGACGATCTCGGCGATCAGGGCGAGTTGACCGCGTTGATCGACCGGCGGTCGGACGCGGAGCTGGCCGCGCTGATGGAGAACCTCGGCGGTAACTGCGTGCAGACCATGGCCGAAACCTTCGCCGCCATCGACCACGACCGCCCGACCTGTTTCCTCGCCTACACCATCAAGGGCTGGGGCACCCCCATCGCGGGGCACAAGGACAATCACGGGGGATTGATGACCAAGGCGCAGATGGCCGACTGGCAGCGCCATATGGGCGTGCCAGAGGGGCAGGAATGGGAGCCCTTCGCAGGCGTCCCCGACGTGGCCGCCCTGCAGGGCTTCCTCGACCGGGTGCCGTTCTTCGCCCGCGGCCGGCGGCGCTTCGCGGATGCGAGGCTGCCCGCGCCGGCCATCGCGATCGCGACCGATCGGGAGATCTCCACACAGGCCGCCTTCGGCAAGATCCTCGACGATCTGGCCAAGGGGGACAGTGCATTGGCGGCGCGCATCGTCACAACCTCGCCCGACGTGACGGGCACCACCTCGCTCGGACCCTGGGTGAACCGGCGCAAGCTTTTCGCGCGGACCTCGCAAAAGGACGCCTTCATCGAACACCGCATCCCCTCGACCGCGAAATGGGAATTCACGCCGCGGGGCCAGCATATCGAGCTGGGCATCGCCGAGATGAACCTGTTCCTGCTGCTCGGCGCGGCGGGCCTGTCGCACAGCCTGTTTGGCAAACGTCTGATCCCTATTGGCACCGTCTATGATCCGTTCGTGCACCGCGGCCTCGATGCGCTGAACTACGCCTGTTACCAAGATGCGCGGTTCATCATCGTGGGCACCCCTTCGGGCGTGACGCTGGCCCCTGAGGGCGGGGCACATCAATCCATTGGCACGCCGCTGACCGGCATGGCGCAAGACGGGTTGGCAAGCTTCGAGCCGGCCTTTGCGGATGAACTGGCCGTGATCCTTGAATGGGCGTTCGATTACCTGCAGCGCGACGGTGAGGGCGATCCGGACGAGCGCACCTGGCTGAGGGACGAGACCGGCGGGTCGGTCTACCTGCGGCTGACGACGAAACCGTTGGAACAGCCCGGCAAGCGGCACGACGACGCGTTCCGGCAGGGTGCCATCGATGGTGCCTATTGGCTGCGCCCGCCGGGGCCGAATTGCGAGGTCGTGATCGCCTACCAAGGCGCGGTGGCCGACGAGGCCATTGCCGCGGCGGGGATGATCGCGGGCGCGCGGCGCGATATTGGCGTTCTGGCCGTGACCTCGGCCGACCGGCTGAATGCGGGCTGGACCGCGGCACAGCGCGAGCGCGCCCGCGGTAACCGGGCCGCCCTCAGCCATGCTGAGCGACTATTCGCGCCGCTGCCACGCCATTGCAGCCTTGTCACAGTGCTCGACGGCCACCCGGCCACGCTCGGCTGGCTCGGCGCGGTGGCCGGTCATCGTACCATCGCCCACGGCGTGGAGCATTTCGGCCAGACCGGCACCATCGGCGATCTCTACCGCCACTTCCGCATCGACCGTGACGCGCTGGTGGCCTCGGTGAACGGGCTGACGAGCGGGCCACGCTCCGGATGATGCGGGGCCGGGCTGGCAGACCGCCTCCGCACGCCGTCGCGGCCCGCCCACGAACAAGCGCCTGTTACACGAATCGGGTAGCACAAATGAAAACTCTGGAGGTTCGCATGACATCGTTCGCATCGCCCACCCGCCGCACCTTCCTCGCCGGTGCATCCGCCGCCGCTCTGACGCCGATGCTGGTCTTCCGGGCCAACGCTCAGGCCGGGCCGCGGGAACTGTCGCTGATGGAGGTCGCGCCCAACCCGAACGGTGTGATCGAGCGTGCGTTCCTGCTCACCGGCGATCCGCTGGCCGGCCCGATCGAGCGGATCGTGGCCGCGGACGGGGCGCCGGTGCCCGCGCCGACCCTGCCGGAAGGCGAACGCCGGGTGCTGCGCATCCTGCACATCAACGACATGCACAACCACCTGACGGAAACCAACGCCAAGCGCGGCGACACGCACCGGTTCAGCCAGATCGTCAGGATGGTGCGCAGCGCGCGGGCTGAAGCCGCAGACAACGAGGTGACGCTCTTCGTCTCGGCCGGCGACGATCACACCGGCTCGATCTTCGACGAGCTCATGGGCTGGGCGCCCGGGGAATTCGTGGCCGACGCCGGCTATCGCGCCGCCTCGGCGGCCGGCGTGGACATCGCCGTGCTCGGCAATCACGAATTCGACCGTGGCGCCGAGATGCTGCGCCTTGGCATCGAGCGCGACGCGACCTTCCCGATCCTGTCGGCCAACATCCACGGCTCCGCGCACCTGCAGCGCGACCGCGACTATCATGCCGCGGCGATCCTCGAGGCGAAGGGCCTGCGGATCGGCGTGATCGGCCTGACGACCTCGGTCGATACCCGCGTCGGCACCGAGGCCGACCCCGACCTTGCCGTGGCAAGCCCGGTGACCGCGCTGGAAAACCTGATGCCCGCCGTCGCGGCGGTGTCGGACGTGGTGCTGATCCTGTCCCATTGCGGTTATGGTGCCGGCCTCCACCAGAGCGGCCGCTCGGCCTTTGTGCGCCGGATCGACGACGGGGATTTCGTGCTGGCCGAACGTGTCGGGCCGTTGACCGACCGGCCCGTGGTCCTCGTCGGCGGCCACACCCACACCGTGCTGAACGAGACCGGGATCGATCCCGACAACGTCATGAACGGGGTGCTCATCACCCAGGCCAATGCGAATGGCACGCATCTGGGCGACATCGCCATGTCGATCGCCGCGGAGAACGGCCGCCGCGGCTGGTTCACCAGCGTCTCGCTGCACCCCACGAAGCGGCGCGACGACCGGCTGGCGCCGGGCGACGACGGTTACGACGCGGCCGAGAAGGATGCCGACTACGATCAGCAGTTCGAGGCCGAGGTGATCGCCCCGATGATCGCCGCGCTCGACGGCAAGCTGGCAGAGACGATCGGCACGGTCGTGGACCCCGAGGGCCTGCTCTCGCGCGAGCGGACCATCGCGGACCGCTATCTTCGCGAATCCGCGCTCGCGAACTTCATGAACGACGCGCTGGTGGCGCGGTCCTCCACCTTTGCCAACGGCGCGGTGGATCTGGCGCTCTTCAACGCCACGGGGCTTGCGGCCGGGGTGGACGAAGGGCCGCTGACCTTCCGCGAGTGGTTCGACGTCATGCCCTATGCCGATCTGGTCCATGTCGCCACGATCACCGGGCGCGCGCTGCAGGCGATGCTCGACAGCAATGCCAAGCGCATCCTGCGGCCCGATGAGGTGGCGGGGACAGACCTGAACGGCTTCGTCTCGCGCGGTTTCCTGCATTTCTCGAGCGGGCTGCGCTACGCCATCGACCTTGGCGGCTCGGCGGCCGAGGCGCGGGCGGTCGAGGTGGAGGTGCTGGGCCGGCCCCTTTCGGACCAGATGGACCGGACCTTCACCCTCGCCATCAACAGCTACATCCAGCTGGGCGCCTTCGGCGAGGCGTGGAACGGCTCGGCCATCTCGGGCGGGGTGGCTGGCGAGATCCAGAGCCTCGACATCCGCGGCTGGGATTACAACCACACCGGGCTTGTCTACCGCAACGAGATCATCGCCCATATCCGCGATCTGGGCACCGTGTCGCCCGAAACCGGCATCCGCCTCGACGGACGGCTTCGCATGGCCTGAGGTGCAGACTTAGTCAAGTTTACCGGACAGGGCTTGGGGCGCCCTTTCCGCCGAGGCTCGGATTGAGTGGGTGATACGGGTGGCATTGTTGCAGAATGGCGGCGTGGGGTGTGACTACCCCTTCCTCCATCGGCGTCAGCCCACGCGGACGATCTCGGCTGTGCCGAGGGCGTTAAAG
>JACXUS010000013.1 GCA_014763785.1 Sphingomonadales bacterium
GGATGGCGCGGATGGCGTCATCGTTGCCCGGGATCACGTAGTCCACACCCTCGGGGGAGCTATTGGTATCCACCACGGCCACGACCGGAATACCCAGCTTGCGGGCTTCGCTGATGGCGATCTTCTCGTGATCGACATCGATCACGAACAGGACGTCCGGCAGGCGCTCCATGTTCTGGATGCCACCCAGGCTGCGCTCGAGCTTTTCCATCTCGCGCTGGCCATGCTTGTAGAGCGCATAGACCCGCAGCAGCTTGACGCCGCCGGCGGTCGTGGCGACCCCGCCGCCGACCATGGCCAGGCCCACAAGGATCAGCCCCGGCGTGCCCAGCCCCGACCAGGCGCGGGCATCGTCCCATGTCGCGCTCTCGAAGCCGGTCGTGGTCAGAAACGACAGCGTCGTGAACGCGCTGCCCCAGAGCGATTTGACGATCGGCCCCAGCGCCGCGGGGCTTGCCACATCCAGCGCCGCGATCCAGTGGCGCGCAAACAGCACGAGCGGCACCAGAAGCACCAGCGCCGCCGCCAGCCGCAGTTCGGGGTCCTCGGCGAGCCGGTCGGTCACCCGCAACTCGCGCGCGCCGGGCCAGAGCCTGCGCGACAGCGCCGGGATCAGGAAGAGGAAAATCAGCACCTCGCCGGTCAGCCCCGCCGGTGCCGCCCCCAAGCCCGCCACCGGCGAGATCCCCGAGGTCGAAAGCGTAGCCATCGCATGGCAGAGCGCCACCAGCGTCGGGTCCCCCGCAATCGCCAGAAGCACCCAAAGCGTCCCGGTCAGCCCAAGCCATGCCGGCGCCAGCTGGCCTGCGTAATAGACGATCCGCTCGCGCACCTCGGCCGCATCATCGCCGCCCACCGACAGCCGCGCGGGCGTGACCCCCGGCTCGGCCGCGTGAAACACCTCGAAGCCGCCAAGCCGCATCGGCGCCAGAACCGCAATCGCCATCACCAGAATGAAGAACCCGCCCATCCAGCCGACAAGCGCGCGCCACAGATGCAGGCTCGGCGCCAGCCGCGCCGGATCGTAAAGCGTGGCGCCGGTGGTAGTCAGGCTTGAGACCATCTCCCACCACGCATTGAAGAGCCCGGTATCGGGCACCGCTTCATTGAAGGGCAGCGCCAGCATCAGCGGCAGCACGGTAAAGGTCCCAAGCATCGCCAGCAGGTTCGAGCGCCCCTGATGGCCGCGCGGATTGGCCGCCGTGGCCAGCGCCATCAGCACCGCAAACAAGAAAAACAGCGTGCCGCCATAAAAGAACGGCCGCGCCACCGCATAATCGCGCGTCATATAGGCATGCACCGCCGGCACATACATCGCCAGCGCCCCGATCCCCATGATCAGGATGATCAACGGCACAGAGGCAAGCCAGGCCCGCATCGCCCGGCTCAGAAGAAGTCGATGGAGACCTGCAACAGGCGCTCCACCTCGGGGACATCGGCGGCGAGCGCGAAGAGCACGATCACATCGCCCTCGTCGATGCGGGTGTCGCCCGCGGGCTTGATCAGCCGATCGCCCTTGCGGATCGCGCCAACCAGCACGCCTTCGGGGAACTCGATCTCGCGCACCGGGCGCCCGGCGATGGGCGAGGTGCCCAGAACCTGCGCCTCGATCACCTCGGCCTCGGCATCGCCAATCGAATAGATCGCGCGCACCCGGCCATGGCGGATATGGCGCAGGATCGAGCTGACGGTGGTCGCGCGCGGGTTGATATAGGCGTCGATATCCAGCGGCGCCATCAGCGGCACCAGCGTCGGGTCGTTCACCAGGCTGATCGCCATCCGGGCGCCCGCCTGCTTGGCGCGCACGGCGACCAGAATATTGGTCTTGTCGTCATCGGTGACGACCAGAACCGCATCGGCGCGCGCGACATTGGCCTCTTCCAGCAGTTCGGCCGACATGCCATCGCCATTCAGCACGATGGTGCGTTCCAGCGCATCGGCGGCGCGTTCGGCCTGCGCGCGGCTCGCCTCGATCATCTTGACGCGCACCCGGTCCGAGCGCGCCTCAAGCGCCCGCGCCACCCCAAGGCCGACATTGCCGCCGCCGATGATCACGATCCGCTCTTGCTTCTCGGTCGCCTTGCCAAAGATTTCCAGCGTGCGGTTCACATCCTCGGTGACCGAGAAGACATAGATCTGATCCTCGGCGAAAAGCTGATCGCCCGGCTCGGGGGCAAAGAGCCGCCCCTCGCGGCGCACGCCGACGACAATGGCGCGCAGCGTCGAGAAGAGGTCGGTGAGCTGGCGCAGTGGCGTGTTCAGCACCGGGCAATCCTCGCTCAGCACGATGCCCAGAAGCTGCACCCCGCCATCGAGGAAGCTTTCCGTGTCGAAGGTCGCGGGCGCCGACAGACGCTGCAACGCGGCCTCGGCCACCTCGCGCTCAGGCGAAATCACCACGTCGATCGGCAGATGATCGCGGCGATAGATATCGGCATATTGCGGCGCTAGATAGGTCTGCGCCCGGATCCGCGCGATCTTGCGGGTGATGCCGAAGACCGATTGCGCAACCTGACAGGTGACCATGTTCACCTCGTCCGAATGGGTCGCGGCGATGATCAGATCGCAATCGCGCGCCCCCGCCCGTTCGAGCACATCAGGATGCGAGGCGAACCCCGCCACCCCCTGCACATCGAGCGTATCCGAGGCGCGGCGCACCAGTTCGGGGTTGCTGTCGACGATGGTGACATCGTTGCGCTCGCCCGCCAGATGCCGCGCGATCTGCCAACCGACCTGACCCGCGCCGCAGATGATCACCTTCATGCCCAGACCTCCGGCAATTGCCTGCCCGTTCTATGCGGCCCCGCGGCAAGGGTCAATCGCGGGGCCCCGCCCGCGCGCCCGGCCGCACCTGCGGAGTTTGAGTATTTGGACCAGGAAAAAGCCCAAAGCCCGCTCGCGCGGCCGCTGCTTCTTCTTGGCAAAAATACTCCCCGCGGAGCGTCCGCCCTGACCGCCCGCGCAGGCCTCAGATCTCTTCCTCTTCGACCTCTTCATCGAGATGCGCGACCCGCACGCCCGATTTCGCGGTAGTGACGACGCCCAAGGATTTCAGCTTGCGGTGCAGGGCCGAGCGCTCCATGCCGACGAAATTCGCGGTGCGGCTGATGTTGCCACCGAAGCGGTTGATCTGGGTGAGCAGATATTCCCGCTCGAAGAGCTCGCGCGCCTCGCGCAGGGGCAGCGTGGCGAGCCCGCCCGACAGGACGATCCGCCCCTCGTCGGGCACCGCGGCCTCGCCCGGCAGCTCGCGCACCTCGATCGCGCCCGTGCCCTCGCCAAGGATCAGGATCCGCTCGATCACATTGCGCAGCTGGCGGATATTGCCCGGCCAGTCCATCGTCTGCATCATCGCCGCGGCCTCCTCGGACAATGCGCGCAGCGGCAGGCCTTGGGTGCGGTTGAAGGCCTCGATGAAATGCGCGGCCAGCAAGGGCACATCCTCGCGCCGCTCGGACAGGCCCGGGACATGGATCGGCACCACATTGAGCCGGTCGAACAGCTCCTGCCGGAAGCGGCCCGCGGCGATTTCGGTGGGCAGGTCGCGCGTCGTCGAGCTGATCACCCGCAGATCGACGCGCACCTTGTCGGCGCCGCCGAGGCGCGAGAATTGCTGTTCGGTCAGCACGCGCAGGATCTTGGACTGGGTGCCGGGCGGCATCTCGGCCACCTCGTCGAAATAGATCACCCCGCCGTGGGCCTGTTCCAGCAGCCCCTTTTCGATGCCGCGCTCGGGCGTTTCGCGGCCAAAGAGCACCTCTTCCATCCGTTCGGGCGCGATCGAGGCGGAATTGACCGTGACAAAGGGGCTGCCCGCGCGGTTCGAATGCTGATGGATATAGCGCGCGGCGGTTTCCTTGCCCGAGCCCGGCTCGCCCGACAGCATCACCCGGCCGTTCGACTTCGTCACCTTGTCGAGCTGATCCTTGAGCTTGCGGAAGGCGACCGAGGCGCCGAGCATCTCGCCCGAATGCAGATCGCGCCGCCGCAGGCTCGAGTTCTCGCGCCGCAGCCGCGAGGTTTCCATCGCGCGGGCGATCACCACCATCAGCTGGTCGATGTTGAAGGGCTTCTCGATGAAGTCATAGGCGCCCTGCTTGATCGCCGCGACCGCGATTTCGATATTGCCATGCCCCGAGATGATGATGATCGGAATATCGGGGTTGTCGCGCTTGACGGTCTTCAGGATGTCGATCCCGTCCATCCGGCTGTCTTTCAGCCAGATATCGAGGATCATCAGCGCGGGCGCCGCGGCGTTGATCTCTTCCATACATTGGTCGGAATTGGCGGCAAGGCGGGTGGCATAGCCCTCATCGCCGAGGATCTCCGAGATCAGCTCGCGGATGTCCTTTTCGTCGTCAACAATCAGAATATCACTCATCTCAACTGTCCTTGATGGCTCGGGCGCCAGCGCGGGCGCGCGGCAGGCGGATTTCGGCAAGCGCGCCCGGATGCGCGCCTTCGGCAAAGGGCGGCGCGTCGGAAAGCGTGAGCGTGCCGCCATGTTCCTCGATGATCTTCTTAACGATCGGCAGCCCGAGCCCGGTGCCCTTGGCGCGGGTCGTCACATAGGGCTCGAAGAGCCTCGCGCGGTCGGGCGGCAGGCCGATGCCGTTGTCGGAAATGCGGATCGTCACCAGATCGGGGGCTTCGGTCATGCTGACGCGCACCTCCGGGGCATAGCCTTGGGGCGCGCCCTTTTCTTGTAACGATTCAATGGCTTCGCCCGCGTTCTTGATAAGATTGGTGACCGCTTGCGAGATCATCGTGGCATCGAGTTCCACGATCACCGGCGCCTGCGGCAGATCGGCCGTCAGCTGCGCGCCATGCAAGGCGCCCTCTTGCAAGAGCACCGCATCGCGCATCAGCCGCGCCAGATCATGGTCGCGCCGGTCGGGTTCCGGCATCCGGGCAAAGCGCGAAAATTCATCAACAATGCGCCGCAAGTCATTGGTTTGCCGCACAATAACGCCGGTCAGCTGCTCGAGCACCTCAGCATCCTCCGCGCCCATCTGGCGGGTGAATTTGCGCTTGATCCGCTCGGCCGACAGCTGGATTGGGGTCAGCGGGTTCTTGATCTCATGCGCGATCCGCCGCGCCACATCGCCCCAGGCCGCCATCCGTTGCGCCGAGACCAGTTCCGTCACATCGTCAAAGGCCACCACATAACCCTCGGGCGAGCCGTCGTCGCCGCGCCGCACCGCCATCCGCACCAAAAGGCTTTCCAGCCGCCCGGCACGCGAGACCCGGATTTCCTCCTGCACGACCTCATGAAGACCGTCTTGCAAGCGGTTGAAAAGACCGTCAAATTCCGGAACGGCCTCGGCCAGTTTGCGGTCATGGTCGCGCTCGGGATCGAGCCCCAGAAGCCGCGTGGCAGAGCGGTTGAGGAAGTCCAGATCGCCCTCGGCATCAAGGCCGATCACGCCGGAGGTGACCGAGCTCAGCACGGAATCAAAGAGCCGCCGCCGCTCTTCGGTGGCAAGGTGGCTGGCCATCAGCGCCTCGCGGCTGGATTTCAGCTGGCGCGTCATCCGGTTGAAGCTGACGCCAAGGGTGGCGATCTCGTCGTCGCCCGCCTCCTCGATCACGCGGGCATCCAGATCGCCCGCGCCGATCCGCTCGGCGGCACTGGCCAGCCGCCCGATCGGGCGCGAGAGCCGCTCGGCGAACCACAGCCCCAACCAGACCGCGGCAAGGATCAGGATCAACGCGAAGCCGATATAGACCAGCCCGAATTCAAAGAGCAGCCGCCCCCGGGTTTGTTCAAGCTGTTGATACAATCCGACCGTTTCGCGGGTATTGTCCAGCAGCGACAGGATTTCCCCGTCCACCGTGCGCGAGACATAGAGATATCGGTCCACGAACGCGTCGAGCTGGATCAGCGCGCGGAATTCGCTGTTCGGCCAATCCTCGATCAGGACGGTCGCGCCCTTTTGCGCCTCGACCAGTTTCGCAGGCGCCGGTTTCTCGAAATCGAACAGATAGCTGCGCTCGCCCCGCGCGATGATTTCGCCTGTTCCGTCAATGACATAGGCCTCTTTCAACCCGCGCTGGATGCCCGCCTGTCCGGTCACCAGAACCTCGCGCAGATCGCCATCGGCCATGAAGGTCGCAGCCTGCCTTCGCAGGTTCAAGAACCCCGCCAAGGCCTGCGCATCGGCGGTCAGATCCTGACGGTGCTCGTCCTGATAGGCCTCGGCCGCGGTCAGCGAGGTCCCCACCACCGAACGCACCCGGTCCGAGAACCACCCCTCGAGGCCCACATTCACGGTGAGCCCCGCAAACAGCGCCACCAACACCGTCGGCACCAGCGCGATCCCGGCAAAGACCCCGGTCAGCCGCAGCGTCAGCCGCGAGCCCGAGGCCCGCGCCCGCCGCGCCGCCAGCATCTGCATCAGCCGCATCACGATCAGGCCCGCGAGCAGCAGGAAATAGATGAAATCCGCGAGCAGGATCAGCCGCAGCGCATTGCTGTCCGCACCCTGCCCCAGCGGCCCCAGCACGACGAAGGTCGCCACCGCCAGCACCGGCCCGAGCACGGTCAGCCCGACCGTCAGCCCGCTCTGCATCCGCCGCTGGCGTCTGAGCCGCGACAGGTGATCCCAAGCCGTCCGATGTGCTGCGCTGCGCAAACCCGCCTCCGCCCTCAGGCGGTTCGCCCGCCTTGTCAGGTCCGGGGCCGATTCCTTGCAGATCGGCCACAAACCCCTGTGGCGGTTTTACATCAGTTTGCGGCGCCGTGTCACCTGAATATCCAGATCGGTGATCTTCTTACGCAAGGTATTGCGGTTGATGCCGAGCAAATCGGCACATTTGGCCTGATTTCCGCCGGTCGCATCCAGCGCGATTTCGATCAGCGGGGCCTCCATTTCATGCAGGATCCGGTCGTAAAGCCCCGCAGGCGGCAGGTTTCCGCCATGCAGATCGAAATAGCGCCGCAGGTGCCGCGCGATCGAGGCCGAGAGCTTCTCGCCCTCGCCGCCGGTGCGCAGGGGCTCCACCGCGGGCTGATTGCCCAGCACATATTCCACCTCGGTGCGGGCGATTTCCTCTTCGGAACTGGTCACCACCAGCCGCCGCACGGTGTTTTCCAGCTGGCGCACATTGCCCGGCCAGGCATAGGCGCGCACGAGCCCCAGCGCCTCGGCCGAGAAGCGCCGCGTGCCAAGCCCGTCGCGCTCGGCGCGGTTCAGGAAATGCTCGGCCAGCAAGGGGATATCCTCGACCCGCTCGCGCAGCGCAGGCACCGTCAGGGTGACGCCGCCGAGGCGATAGAACAGGTCCTGGCGGAACTTGCCCGCCTCCATCAGCGCGGACAGATCGACCTGCGTCGTCGCCATGATCCGCGGCGCCGGGTCGGGCAGCGCATCGAGCATCCGCACGATCCGGCCCTGCGTCTCCTCATCATAATCGCCGACCTCGTCGAACACGAGGCTGCCGCCCTTGGCCCGCGCGATCAGCGTCGAGGGCCCTTCGGCGCCCGCCAGATCGGCCGCCTGCGCCACCACGAAGGGCAGCGTGCGGCGGTCGGAAAAGTCATGAATCGCCTTGGCGATCAAGGATTTGCCCGTGCCGCTCTCGCCCACCACCAGCACCGGCAGATCGGCGTTCATCACCCGCGCGACCAGCCGATAGAGCGCCTGCATCGCCGCCGTGCGCCCCACCAGCGGCAGATCGCCCCCCTCGGAGCGCGGCCCGACCTCGCGCACCGGCGCCTGCTGGCTGCGCCGCTTGGTCTCCAGCGCCCGCGCGGCCCGCTTCATCAGATCGGGCAGATCGAAGGGCTTGGGCAGGTAATCATAGGCATCGGCCTCGGCCGCCTGAATCGCCGTCATGATGGTATTCTGCGCCGAGATCACGATCACCGGCAGGCCCGGCCGCTCGCGCGAGATCCGCGGCAGCGCCTCGAGCCCGTTGCCGTCGGGCATCATCACATCCGAGATCACCAGATCGCCCTTGCCCTCTTCGACCCAGCGCATCAGCGTGGTTAGCGAGGCCGTGGCATGCACCTTGCAGCCCGCGCGCGTCAGCGCCTGGGTCAGAACGGTGCGGATCGTGCGGTCGTCATCGGCGACAAGTACAGTGCCGTCCATCGGTCAAGTCTCCTTCGGGGCGACTGGAAGGGAAATGCGAAACACGGTCCGGCCGGGCACAGACTCGACTGAAACCCAACCATCATGCTCGGAAATGATTTTCGACACGAGGGCGAGGCCAAGCCCGGTGCCATTCTCGCGCCCCGAAACGAAGGGCTCGAAGATCGATCCCGCAATATCGGGCGGCAGGCCCGGGCCGTCGTCGATCACCTCGATCTGCAGGGGCAGCGCCTGCCCCTTGCCATCGGCGCGCCGCAGCCGCAGCGAATAGTCATAGAAGGTGTGCAGCCGGATCGTGCCGCGACCCTTGGCCGCCTCGGAGGCGTTCTTCAGCAGGTTCAGGAAGACCTGCGTCAGCTGATCGGCATCGCCCAGCGTCGGCGGCAGCGAGGGGTCGTAATCCTCAAGGATCGCCATATGCGCGCCAAAGCCCACCAGCGCCGATTTGCGCGCGCGGTCCAGAACGTCATAGATATTGACGGGTTTCTTCTCGGGCGGGCGGACATTGCCGAATTGCTCGACCTGTTCCAGAAGCTTCACGATGCGCCGGGTCTCATCGACGATAAGATCCGTCAATTCAAGGTCTTCGCCGGACAAGTTCATGCTGAGGAGCTGCGCCGCCCCGGCAATCCCGGCCAGCGGGTTCTTGATCTCATGCGCCAGCATCTCGGCCATGCCGATCGCCGAACGGGCGGCGGATTTCACCATGCTCGCGCGGCCCAGCCGGTCGGCGATCTCGCGAGGGCTGATCAGCAGAAGCACCATATCGGGGTCTTCGCCCAAGGGCGCGGCCTGCAGGTTGCATTGCACCGGCGCGCGCTCCCCCGCGGTCACATCGACATCATTGACAAAGAGCGCCGAGCGGTTGGCGCGCACCCGCGCGAAGATTTCCTCCAGCGGCGCCGAGATCGCCAGCCGTTCCAGCACCGGCTGCCCCTTGAGCGCGCGCGCCGAGATGTTCAGGAAGACCTCGGCCGCCGGGTTGACCTCGGTCATGCGGTCGCCCGCGTCGATCAGCAGCGCCGGGGTCGGCAGCGAATTCCAGATGATTCCGGGCGGCGGCAGGTTCATGCGGCACATCTTTCCCCAAAGGCCACCCGGATCAGCGCAAGCGCCGCCGCGGGGGTCTGCGCGGTCATCATTTCGGCCCGCAGCGGCGCGGCGAAGGTCTCGGCATACCAGCCCAGATGCTTGCGCGCGAGGCGCAGGCCCACATCCGTGCCATAGAAGGACAGGATCGCCTCGTAATGCTCGGCGATCAGATCGGCGCGCGCGGCGCCTTGCGGCACCACCGGCGCGGGCGTGCCATAGAGCGCATGCGCGATCTCGGCCAGCCGCCAGGGCGCGCCCTGCGCCCCGCGCCCGACCATGACGCCATCGGCACCGCTCTGATCAAGCGCGGCCCGCGCGCTGCCCGCATCGACGATATCGCCATTGGCGACCAAGGGCACGCGGACCGCCGCGCGCACCGCGGCAATCGCCGCCCAATCGGCCTGCCCCTTGTAGAACTGCATCCTTGTGCGGCCATGGATCACGATCATCCGCACGCCCGCGGCCTCGGCGCGGCGCGCGATCTCGGGGGCGTTGATCTGCCCCTCGTCCCAGCCAAGCCGCATCTTCAGCGTGACCGGCACATCGACCGCGCCCGCCACCGCCTCGATCAGCCGCAACGCATGATCGGGGTCGCGCATCAGCGCCGCGCCCGACAGCCCGCCCGTCACCTTCTTCGCCGGGCAGCCCATGTTGATGTCGATGATCTGCGCGCCCATATCGGCCACGACCCGCGCGGCCTCGGCCATCGGCTGCGCCTCGCGGCCCGCAAGCTGCACGGAGCTCGGCAGATCGAGGCCAAGCTCGGTCCGGGCCTTGGCGCGCACCGAGGGTTTCGCGGTCAGCATCTCGCCCGAGGCGACCATCTCCGACACCACCAGCCCCGCGCCAAAGCGCGCCACCATCCGCCGGAACGGCAGATCGGTAATCCCCGCCATCGGCGCCAGCAGCACCGGGGGCGTCAAGCGGAAGGTGTCGATCGCGATCGTCACGGTAATCCCTGTCGTTTCTTACCCCTGCACCTAGCCCGTTCAGCGGGGAATCACAATTCTGACGGGGTCTGCTCGGCGATAAAAATCAGCATTTGCGTAACAATTGTGCAAATGCCCCGGCGACTTTCCGTCATTCCCCCGTTGCGCGCCGATTGCACCGCCCCCCGGCATGGCCTAAGCCTTGGCCCAGAGGCGGCGACCGGGGATCGGATGAGCGAAGCGGTGATCATCGTGGCGGCGGGGCGCGGGCTGCGCGCCGGGGGCGGACTGCCCAAGCAATGGCGCGCGCTGGCGGGCCAGCCAGTGCTGGCGCAGACGCTTGCAGCCTTTGCCGATGCGCCGCGGCGGGTGCTCGTCGTGCATCCCGACGATATGGCGCAGGCGTTGGCGCTGACCGGCGGGACGGTGACGCTGATCGCCGGGGGCGCGACCCGGGCCGAGAGCGTGCGCAATGCGCTCGAGGCGCTCGAGGGCAGCGGCATCGAGACCGTGCTGATCCATGACGCCGCGCGCCCCTTGGTGCCGCACGAGGTGATCGACCGGGTGCGCGCGGCGCTGCGCGAGGGGCCTGCCGCGGCACCTGCGCTGGCGGTGTCGGATGCGCTTTGGCGCGGCGATGCGGGGCTGGTCAGCGGCGTGCAGGACCGCGAGGGGCTTTACCGTGCGCAGACCCCGCAAGGCTTTCATTTCGCGGCGATTCTGGCCGCGCATCGCGCGCATCCCTGGGCTGCGGCCGATGATGTCGAGGTGGCCCGCGCCGCCGGTCTGCCCGTCGCCATCGTCGCGGGGCATGAGGACAATCTGAAAATCACTTACCCCGAGGATTTCGACCGCGCCGCGGCGATCCTGCGGGCGCGTCGGGGGGATGGAATGGATATTCGACTGGGCAATGGCTATGATGTGCATGCCTTCTGCGCGGGCGATCACGTCACGCTCTGCGGGGTAAAAGTTCCGCATTCCAAGGGCTTGCTCGGTCATTCCGATGCCGATGTGGGCATGCATGCGCTGACCGATGCGATCTATGGCGCGCTGGCCGAGGGCGATATCGGGCGGCATTTCCCGCCCTCCGATCCGCAATGGAAGGGCGCAGCGAGCTGGATCTTCCTCGATCATGCCGTCAAGCTGGCGGCCGCGAAGGGCTATCGGCTGGGAAATTGCGATGTGACTCTGGTCTGCGAACGTCCCAAGATCGGCCCGCATGCCCTTGAAATGGCAGCGGAATTGGCACGCATCATGGGGGTCGATCCGTCCCGCGTCTCGGTCAAGGCCACGACCTCGGAGCGGCTTGGCTTCACCGGCCGCGAGGAAGGTATCGCCGCGATCGCCACCGCCACCCTGATCGGAGGATGAAATGTCGCCCGCAACCCTGCGATTCATAACGACTTTCGGCTATTCCGGGCTGCTGCGCCCGGCGCCCGGCACCTGGGGTTCGCTGGCCGCTTTGCTGGTCGGCTGGGGCATCGAACGCTGGCTCGGCTTCTGGCCGCTGGTCGCCGCGACGGTGGCGGTGAGCGCGCTCGGCTTCTGGTCGGTGGGCGAGGTGCTGAAGGATCGCCCCGGCGAGGACCCCTCGGAAATCGTCATCGACGAGGTCGCGGGGCTGTGGCTCGCGATGCTCTTTCCCGCCGCGGGCTTCTGGATGCGCGACATGGCGATGGTCTGGCCCGGCCCGGTCGCGGCGTTTCTGTTCTTCCGGCTCTTCGACATCTGGAAGCCGTGGCTTGTGGGCCGCGCGGACCGGCGCGGCGATGCGCCGGGCGTCATGCTCGACGATCTCTGGGCCGGGGTCTTTGCCGGGCTCTGCACGCTGGTGGCGGCGGCCGTCTATCATATCTGGCTGGTGTGACAGATGAAGATCGCCGCGCAAGTGCTTGATCTGGCGAAATCTTCCAGCACGATGATCGCCACCGCCGAAAGCTGCACCGGCGGCATGGTCGCCGTCGCGCTGACCGATATCCCGGGTTCCTCGGCGGTGGTCGAGCGCGGCTTCGTCACCTACACCAACCGCGCCAAGGTCGAGATGCTGGGCGTGTCTGAGGCGACCTTGGCCGCCCATGGCGCGGTGTCGGAGGCGGTCGCGGCCGAGATGGCCGCGGGCGCGCTCGCCCATTCGGGCGCCAGCCTAGCCGTGGCCATCACCGGCATCGCAGGCCCCGGCGGGTCCGAGTTCAAGCCCGAGGGCCGGGTCTGTTTCGGCCTTGCGCGCGCGGGCCAGCCCACGCGCAGCGAAACCGTGGACTTCGGCGCCCTTGGCCGCGGCCGGGTGCGCGAGGCCGCGCGCGATCATGCGCTGGGGCTGCTGCTGGGCGCCCTGCGCGACTGAAGATCGCAGCGCAAGGCCCTGTTATTCCCAGATATTTCAGCCTTCAGCCGTGGCGAAGGCCTGAGGGAAACTGGCCGCATCCAGCGGTGCGGTCACCCCCATAAGCAGGATCGACCTGCCATTTATCCAGCTGGGCAAGTAGATCTTCAGCCCCGAACCATCGGCCAGAACCTCTTGCGTGAAATTGGTCACGCCCTCCAGGTCACCATATTCCGCTTCGAGATGCAGCACGTCCTCGCCCGGGGTGAAGTCAGTGATCACGATCGGCGCGAGACCATCGACATGCAGCGCGAACGCATCTGCCCCGGTGCCGCCCGTCATCGTGTCGCCAGGGCTGCCGATCAACACGTCATCGCCCGCGCCGCCATCCATCACCGCCGGATCGTCAAGAGCGTAGTCAAAACCGCCGTTCCTGAACTCATAGAACAGCTCATCCACCAGCACGTCGTCCCCCGCGCCACCCAGTAGCGTATCGGCACCATTGTTGCCGATCAGGGTGTCGTTCCCGTCCCCGCCGCTCAGCAGATCGTCATCCGCAACGGGCACGTCGAAGGCGCCGTATTCGTATTCCATCGCGCCCGGCAAATCCTCGTCGATATCGGTGATCCGGTCATCGCCCGCACCGCCAAGGAGCGTGTCATCGCCAATCCCGCCAAGGATCGTGTCATCCCCCGAAGTGGCGAGGCCCGTGGACCCGGCCGGGCGGAGCTGATCGAGCGAGGTGCCCGCCAGCCCGTCGAGCCGCGCCACGACCGTGTCGCCATCCAGCAGCAGCGCGGCGGAGGCGTCCTCGGTATCCACCAGCGACAGCGCGCCCTTGGCCCCCTGCACCGTCAGCCCGTCGCGGCCGAGGTCGAAATCGGTGATCGTGGTGATCCCGCTACCCTTGCTCAGATCCAGAACCAACGCGTCCGAAACGTGATCGGCATCGTTGCCAAGGGTCACGGTATTGCCGAGCCCGCTCAGGATCGTATCGGCGCCGGAGCCGCCGCGCAGATCCATGCCGCTGGCCGCCGTGCCGTCGATCAGGTCGCGCCCGATGCCGCCGATCAGCGTATCGCCCTCGGCAAGGCCGATCAGGTGATCATTGCCTGCGCCACCGTCAAGCGAACTCGCCCCCGCGGCGCCATCGCCCGAGATCGCGCCCGCGCCCGAGATCAGCGTGTCATCGCCCGACCCGCCCTTGAGCGTGTCAAAGCCCGTGAGGCTCGCGGTCAGATGATCGTCCCCAGCCCCGCCCGCCAGATGGTTGCCGAACCAGTTGTCGGCGAAGATGCGGTTGTGCGCCAGATCGATCGTGTCATCGCCCGCCCCGCCGATGAACGTATCGCCGCCATCGGTCGAATGCGACAGCAGAAGATCGTTGCCCTCCCCGCCGTCAAGCAGATCGAAGCCGGTCGTCCCGGTGACCAGATGGTCCTGATCCAGCCCGCCCAGCAGCGTATCGTCGCCGATCCCGCCGAACAGAGTATCGTCCCCGGCCGCGCCCTCGAGCCGGTCATCGCCCGGCCCCGCATAAGCCAGATCGTTGCCCCAGCCACCAAGGATCAGGTCGTTGCCGCCAGAGCCGTGGATCGTGTCATTGCCACCGCCGCCATCCAGCGTCTCGCCAGCCGAGGTGCCCTCGATCAGCTCCGGCAGGTTGGGGTCCGGCAGCTCGGGCGCGCCATCGCCCCCGAAAATCTGGGCAAGGCCCGCACCGCCCAGCCCGTTCAGCGAGACCAACCGGCTGCCGTCCAGCTCCAGATGCAGGTCCTCGCCCTCGGTCACGAAGGCCAGCGACTCGGGGTCGATCGCCTGACCGTCCTCGGCCCAGAGCTGCAGGACATCGCGGCCCGCCTCGAAATGCGCGATCACCTTGGTCTGGCCATTCCCGGCCCAAAGCTCGATCTGATCGGCATTGCCATCGCCCGCAGCCTCGGGCGCGGTGCCGGCGCCCGCGTCGATCTCTGCCCCGCCGAGGCCATAGAAACTGTCCGCGCCGCTGCCCAGATCGACCTGCGTCGCGCCCATTGCCGTCTCGGGGCCGCGCTCGGGTCCGAAGATCACCAGATCGTCGCCCGCCCCGCCGATCAGCGTATCGTCCCCGGCCCCGCCGCCCAACAGGTCATCGCCCGGGCCCGCATAGATCAGGTCATCGCCCCAGCCGCCCAGCAGCGTGTCATCGCCCTCGAAGCCGTCGATCCGGTCATCGCCGCGCAGCGCCTCGATCTGCTCACTGCCGGCCGTGCCGATCAGGGTGTCGTTCCCGTCGCTCGGCACGCCTTCGGTGGCCTCTTCGCTGAAGATCTCGTCCAGCAGGTCAGGCGCCGCAGGATCGGCCGCAGCCTTGGGCGCGTCGGCGGCCTCGTTCTGGATTTCGGTATCGTCCTCCTCACCCGAGGAGAGCATCGCTGCACCAAGGGCAGCAGGCAAAGCGGCAAGCGCGAGCAACGTAAAAAGCATGATAAAATCCCCAGAATTGCGGGAGAGATGTGCCCCCGGGCGGGGGGTGTCAAGCGAAACGTTAATCAGATTTTAACCATTCACCGCGCGACGCTGGGGTCCGCAGCAAACCGGCGCGCGTGGGGAAACAATGGCGCAGAACCGTTTCCGAACCGGCGCCGCGCAGCCGCCTTGGCTGCGCTCAGACGCGCTCAAACCGGCGCGCCCGGCCCGTAAAGCGCGCGCGCGCGGTCCTCGAAGGCGCGCACGATCCGCCGCATCGCCTCGTCGAAGACCATGCCGATCACACCTTGCAAGATCGCATTGCGGAATTCGAAATCGACGAAAAAGGCCACATCGCAGCCGCCGCCCGGGCGGTCGGTGAACTGCCAGTGGCTCTTGAGATATTTGAATGGGCCGTCGAGATATTCGGTCTCGACCCGCGTCAGGCCCGGGTCCAGCACCACGCGCGAGCCGAATTTCTCGCGAAAGACCTTGAAGCTGATCACCAGATCGGCCTCGAGCAGCTCGGTGCCCGGACGCGGCCCCGGCTTGCGCGCCCGGATCCGCGCGGCAGAGTTCCACGGCAGGAAGTCGGGATAGCGCGCCACATCGGCCACGAGGTCGAACATCTGCCGCGCACTATAGGGCATCGCCCGATTTTCCGAATGGCTCGGCATGGTCTTCGTCCTTTCCCTCGGTGCCCTTGTTGCGATAAACCGGACCGCGCCGCAAGGCCCGAAAAGGACAGAACCGATGAGCGAAACGCCACAATATACAATCGAACAGATGATTTCCGCCAAGCAGATCGCGGCGCGCGTCGAGGCGCTTGGCGAGGAGATCACGGCCAGTTTCAAGGGCACCGACAAGCTGGTGGTGATCGGGCTTCTGCGCGGGTCGTTCCTGTTCATCGCCGATCTGATCCGCGAGATCGGCGTGCCCTGCGAGGTCGATTTCCTCGAAGCCTCGAGCTATGGCAACGAGACCACCTCGACGCGCGAGGTGCGCATCCTCAAGGACCTGCGCGGCAATATCGGCGGGCGCGATGTGCTGGTGGTCGAGGATATCGTCGACACCGGGCATACGATTTCCAAGGTGATGGAGCTTCTGCGCCAGCGCGGGCCGCGGCGGATCGAATGCTGCGCGATGCTCGACAAGCCCTCGCGGCGCGAGGTCGATGTGCGCGCGACCTGGACCGGCTTCGAGATCCCCGACAAATTCGTGGTGGGCTATGGGCTGGATTATGCGCAGAACCACCGCAACCTGCCCTTCATCGGCACGGTGCGCTTCACCGACGGCTCCGAAGCGTGACGGAGGACGTGACGGGGGTCGGAGGCGCGGCGCGGTCGGGCGCATGACGGGGGCGAGGGCGCAAGGGCCCGCGGGCCCGGCGCTGCAGGAGGTCCGGCAATGAACCTGACATGGTTTCTCAGGATGGCGAAATGGGCGCGCAAGCGCCCGTCGATCCTGCAACTCAAGATCGTCCTGACCGTGGTGGCCATTGCCGCCGCGATCTATGGGCTCGATCATTTCGGGCTCTTGCCCGATTGGGCGCGGATGGAGCGCGAGCCGAAGTTTCCGAAATAGGCCAGAAATCGGAGGGGTTGCGCGGGGGCGGCGGGCAGCGCTTGCGCTGCCCGCCGCCCCCGCGCCCGGAGCCGCGCGCGCCCGCAAAGCGGGCGCGCGCGGCTCCGCCCCGGCTTATTCGCCGTCGCCGCCCAGCAGCGGACCGATCTGTTCGTCGATCACCCTTTGGGTGATCGGTCCGGCATAGCGCAGAAGCACCTTGCCTTCGCCGTCGATCACGAAGGTCTCGGGCACGCCCGCCACGCCCCAGTTCAGCCCCATCCGGTTCTTCGGATCGGCGCCCATCGCGGCGAAGGGATTGCCCATCTCGGCCAGAAAGCCCGCAGCCTTGGCCGGATTGTCCTTCCAGTTCACGCCATAGATCGTGACGCCATCGTCCTTCAGCGCCTCGAGGTTCGGATGCTCGACCCGGCAGGGCGCGCACCAGCTCGCCCAATAGTTCACCAGCTTGATCTGACCATCGCGCAGATCGGCATCGGTGAAGACCGGCGCACCGTCCAGCGGCTCGAGCGTCACCGGCGGCGCCTCGCGGCCGATGAACGCCGAGGGCATGTCATTCGGATTTTCACGCTGCATCGCGGCATAGAACCCCGCGAACATCGCCGCCACCGCGACAATCGGCAGGAACATCAGCGGCTTAGACATTGTCTTTCATCCGTTTTTCCTGCGCCTCCAGCGCCCGCTTCACCCGCGCCCCGCGCCACAGCGTCAGCGCGACAAGCGCCGCCAACAGGACCAGCGTCGCCGCATAGGAGCCCAGCACCGTGACGGTATATTTCCCCAGATCCGGCATCATGCCATGCGCTCCCTCTGTTCCAGCGCCTTCAGACGGCGCGCGCGGATCTCGGTGCGGGTGCGCATCAGCACCAGCGTGACGAACAACAGAACGAAGCCAGCGATACAAAACAGCAGCGGCACCCAATAGACATCGGCGATGTTCTCCTGCTTGTCGAGGCTGAGCGTCGCGCCCTGATGCAGGCCCTGGTTCCAGAAATTCACCGCATATCGGCTCAGGATCGCGAAGACCGAGCCCACAAGGCACAGAACCCCGGTCAGATCGGCCGCCGTGTCGGGGTTATCGATCGCCCCCCAGAGCGCCATATAGCCCAGATAGAACAGAAAGAGGATCAGGAACGAGGTCAGCCGCGGGTCCCATTCCCACCAGGTGCCCCACATCGGCTGGCCCCAGATCGCCCCGGTGATCAGCGCAATCAGCGTCATCACCGCCCCGATGGGCGCTGCGGCCTTGGCGGCCAGCGCGCTCACATGGTGGCGCCGGATCAGCCAGATCAGCGAGGTGACCAGCATCATCGCCCAGATGTTGATCGCCATCATTGCGGACGGCACATGGACATAGATCACCTTGACGGTCGAGCCGAAATTGGTGGCCTCGGGGGTCAGGAAGAAGCCCCAGACCAGCCCGACGATCAGGCTGATCGCCGTCAGCCCCGCCGCCCAGGGCAGAACCAGCGACGAGGTCTTCATGAATTTCACGGGGTTGGCGTATTCCCAGATCGACATGGGTCTTGCTACTTTCCTGTTGGCACGCGCTCAAGTCACTAAAGCGTTTGTCACGAAATACAACGCGACGATTTGACGAGGATCAACGCAGGTTCACCCGGATCGCGGCCGCCGAGGCGAAGGGCACGATCGCAATCGTCGCGGCGGTGATCCCCGCCAGCATCATCAGCGGCACCTGCGTGGCCATGCCAGCCGCGCCGCGCCGCACCAGTTCCGCGCCGAAGATCAGCGTCGGCACATAAAGCGGCAGCACCAGCAGCGACATCAGCAAGCCGCCGCGCTTGAGCCCCACCGTCAGCGCCGCGCCAAAGGTGCCCAGCACCGACAGCGCCGGAGTGCCAAGGATCAGCGCCACGATCAGCCACAGATAGGCGCCCTGCGGCAGATGCAGCAGCACCCCGAAGACGGGCGCGGCCACCACCAAAGGCAGGCCCGTGGTGATCCAATGCGCCAGCGCCTTCATCGTCACGACCCCTTCCAGCGGAATCGGCGCCGTGGCCAGCAGATCGAGCGAGCCATCCTCGAAATCAAGCGCGAAGATCCGGTCGAGCGACAGAAGGCAGGCGAGCAGCGCCCCGAGCCACAGGATCCCAGACGCGATCCGCGCCAGAACCCCGCCCTCGGGGCCCACGCCAAAGGGCACCAGCGTGACGACGATCAGGAAGAACGCGAGCCCCAGCCCGAAGCCGCCCCCGGCCCGCACCGCCAGCCGCAGATCCCGGATCAACAGCGCGATCATACTTGGCGCCCCCCCTGTCTCACGCGTCGGATGCCTCCGGCGGGGATATTTGCGGCAAGATGAAAGACCACTCCCCTGCCCCTTTCATCTTGCCCCAAATATCCCCCGCGGAGCGTCCCGACCCAGCCGCGCGCGCGACGCAGGGGTCGGACGCTCCGCGGGGAGTATTTTTGCCAAGAAGAAACCGAAGACCACGAGGCCCGGCCGGTGTTTCTTCTTGGTCCAAATACTCCCGCCGGAGGCATCCGGCCGATATCGTGGGCGCGGCGCATCACAGGAAGGCCTCGTCGAACTGGCCCTTGAAGCCGCCCGCTTCGGGGGGGGGCGCCTTGAAGGGCCCGAGGTCGAGCAAACGCGCCTCGGTCAGGCCAAGGTCGATATGGGTGGCGATCAGCGCGGCGCCGCCCGTCGCCAGATGGCCGCGCACGGCCTCGGCAAAAAGCGCAACCGAGGCCGCATCGAGCGAGACGGTCGGCTCGTCGAGAACCCAGACCGGGCGGCCGGTGACCAGAAGCCGCGCAAGCCCCAGGCGGCGCTTTTGCCCTGCGGACAGGCTCATCGCCGCGCGATCGCGCAGGCCGCGCAGGTTCATCCGCTCCAGCGCCGGTTCGATATCCTCGGTGGCATAGACCGCCGCCCAGAAGGCCAGATTTTCGGCCACCGTGAGCGTCGATTTCAGCCCGTCGGCATGGGCGGCATAGGCCATCGCCTCGGGCGGCATCGAGATGCGGCCCGCGAGCGGCGGTTGCAGCCCGGCAAGGGTGCGCAGCAGCGTCGTCTTGCCGATCCCGTTCGGGCCCCGCAGCACCAACGCCTCGCCCGCGCGGACGGCAAAGGACAGCCCCTCAAGCACCGGCAGCCCGCCGCGCGACACGCAGAGATCTTCGACCGCGAGCAGGCTCATGATCCCCCCTCAGCCCGGCTCGGGCATCGGCAGAAGGGCCGCGGCGACGCGCCGCCCCTCGGACAGAAGCACATTATAGGTGCGCGCGGCCGAGGGCGTCGACATCGTCTCGGCCATGATGCCAAGCGCCTCGAGCTCGGCCACGAGCGGCTTCGGCAGGAAGGCGATATCGGCGCCCATGCCGACGAAGAGCACATCGACCCGGCCCGCCAGCGCGCTGAGCGCCGCGCGGTCGTCCAAGCCGCCCCAGTTGCGCACCGCGCCCGCCTCGATCACGATCGCGCCGCGGATCACCGCGCCCGCGACCCGGAAGAAGCCGGGGCCGTAGCCGTCAACCGGCAGGCTCGCGCCGAACTCCGCCTCAGTGATCGGCATCGGCGGCCTTCTCGGTGAAGAATTTGGCCGCGGGGTCCTCGGTCTTCTTGTTGCGGTCAAGCCCAAGGAACAGCACGATATTCTTGGCCACGAAGACCGAGGAATAGGTTCCCGTGATCACCCCCCAGGCCATCGCCAGCGTGAAGCCGCGGATCACATCGCCGCCCAGAATGACCAGCGACATCAGCGCGATCAGCGTCGTGCCCGAGGTCATCACAGTGCGAGAGAGCGTCTCGTTGACCGACAGGTTCATCACGTCCTTCAGGGGCATCGTCTTGTATTTGATCAGGTTTTCCCGCAGCCGGTCGAAGACCACCACGGTATCGTTGATCGAATAGCCAAGGATCGTCAGCAGCGCCGCGATGATCGTCAGGTCGAACTTGATCTGAAAGAGCGCGAAAAGCCCGATGGTCAGCACCACGTCATGCACCAGCGCCGCCAGCGCGCCCACCGAATATTGCCACTCGAACCGCAGCCAGACATAGACCACAATCGCCACGGTCGCGGTCAGAACCGACCAGATCGCGGTCCAGATCAGCTCGCCCGAGACCTTCGGCCCGACCGATTCGCTCGAGATGAAGCGGACCGCCGGATCGACGGCCTGCAGCGCGGCCTCGACCTGCGTTACCACCTCGGGGCTGATCGCCTCGCCATTGGCCTGCGCCTGAATGCGGATCGAGGCGACATGCTGATCGGCGCGGAAGTTGGGGTCGAAGACCTCGGTGATCGCCACATCGCCAAGGCCGAGCGGCGCCAGCGCGGCGCGATAAAGCCCCACGTCGATGGCCTGCGTGGATTCCGTGCGGATCGTGGTGCCGCCGCGGAAGTCGATGCCGAAATTCAGCCCCATCACCAGCGCCAGCACCACCGAGGCGACGACCGCCGCGACCGAGGCGCCGAAGGTGATCCACTGGTGCTTGAAGAAGTCGAAGGTGGTGTGGTCGGGAACCAGTTTGAGCCGGAAGGCCATGGCGATCTCCTTACAACTCAAGGGTTTTCGGGCGCTTGCGCTCGAACCAGATACTGACCATCAGGCGGGTGACCCAGACCGCGGTGAAGACCGAGGTGACGATCCCGATCAAGAGCGTCACGGCAAAGCCGCGTACCGGGCCCGCGCCCAGAACGAAGAGGATCACGCCGGTGATGAAGGTGGTAACGTTGGCGTCGATGATCGCCGACATCGCCTTTTCATAGCCGAGCTCGATGGCGCGGGCGATGCCCTTGGACTGGCGCATCTCCTCGCGGATCCGCTCGAAGACCAGCACGTTGGCGTCAACCGCGGTGCCGATGGTCAGCACGATCCCCGCGATGCCGGGCAGCGTCAGCGTGCCGCCGATCATCGACATGAAGCCGAAGATAATCGCGATGTTGAGCGTCAGCGCGACGGAGGCGAAGACCCCGAAGAGCCCATAGGAGGCGATCATATAGGCCACGACCGCGACAAAGCCCACGCCCGCGGCGAGCCGCCCGGCGTCGATGCTGTCTTGCCCCAGTTCCGGGCCGATGGTGCGTTCCTCAAGGAAGGTCATGCCCGCGGGCAAAGCGCCTGCGCGCAGCAGCAGCGCCAGTTCCGAGGCCTCCTGCACGGTGAAGCGGCCGGTGATGATGCCCGAGCCGCCGCCGATATGGCTCTGGATCGTGGGGGCCGAGATCACCTTGCCGTCGAGCACGATGGCGAAGGGCTCGCCGATATGGGTCGCGGTATAGTCGCCAAAGGCGCGCGCGCCGGTGGTGTTGAAGCGGAAGCCCACCGCCGGATAGCCGTTCTGATCGGTCTCGGGGCGGGCATCGGTCAGCTCGTCGCCGGTCACCACCGGCACATCCTCGAGCACATAATAGACCCCCTCGCGCTCGGCCGAGGGCAGGATCACATTGCCCGCGCCCGCCGGTTGATCGGGGTTCGAGGTGGTCGAGACGACCGGGTTGAAGGTCAGCTTCGCGGTGGTGCCGATCAGCTCCTTGAGTTCCGCGGCCGAGCCGATGCCGGGCACTTCGATCAGGATCCGGTCGGCGCCCTGCCGCACGATGGTGGGTTCGCGGGTGCCCGCAGCATCGACCCGGCGGCGCACGATTTCCAGCGATTGCTGCATCGTGCGGTCGTCGGTCGCGGTCTGTTCGGCTTCGCTCAGGCGGATGGTGATCGTATCGCCCTCGCCCGTGACCTCCAGATCGCTCTGGCCGACGCCGGTCAGGCTGACGATCGGGCTGGCCAGAGCGCGGGCGATCTCGACCGCGCGCGCGAGCTGCGTGGGCTCGCCGATCTGGATGCGCAGCTCGCCCGGGGGCGAGGGCGCGCGGCGCACCGCGCCGATGGTGGCGCGTTCGGCCGCAAGCGCGCGGCGCGCCTCGGGCCAGAGGCTGTCCATCCGCGCCTTGTAGACATCGGCCACATGGACCTCGGCCAGCAGATGCGCGCCCCCGCGCAGATCGAGGCCCAGATTGACCAGCCCCGAGGGCAGCCAATCGGGCCACAGGTCCCGCGCGGCGGTCTGTTCGGCGCTCATCGCGCCGGTCTTTTCCTGCGCCGCCACGGCGTCGTTATGCGCCTCGACCCGGCCGTAGAACAGGTTCGGCGCCGCCAGCGCCAGCCCGATCAGACACAGCCCAAGGATGATGACGCGCTTCCACAGCGGGATCTGCAACATGGCGGCGGCCCTTTTCGCGGATCAGCCGGCGTTCGCGGCCGGTTCGGTTTTCGACAGGACCTGAGCGATGGTCGATTTGATCACGCGGACCTTGACGTTCGGGGCGATCTCGATTTCCAGCTCGCCGTCCTCGCGGACATGGGTCACCTTGCCGATGATCCCGCCCGAGGTCAGCACCTGATCGCCGCGGCGCAGCGCCTCGATCATCGCGCGATGCTCTTTCGCCTTCTTCTGCTGCGGACGGATCAGCATGAAATACATGATCACGAAGATCAGGATCAGCGGCAGGAACTGGCCGAAGGCGGCCGCGCCACCGGGGGCGGCGTCCTGGGCATAGGCGGGGGTGACGAGAAGATCGAGCATGGATGGTCCTTTCCTTAGGGCCTTATAGATGGGGATCGGATCGCCGATTGCATCCCCCGGTTTTCGGGCGGCACCCTAGCCGCGCCCCCCTGCCTTGGCAAGGCGCCGCGCGGGCCCGGTGCGGTGGGCTCACAGCCTCGTCAGATCGGGCGCCAGATCAGGACCGGCGCGCCGCCAGCGCATCGACCAGCACCCCGCGCAGCACCTCGCGCGGCACGTCCGAGGTGACGAAGGCCTGCCCGATGCCGCGGGCAAGGATGAAGCGCATCTTGCCGTCGAGCACCTTCTTGTCCTGCGCCATCAGCTCGATCAGCCCGTCGGCATCGGGCAGATCGCCCGGGATATCGGCCAGATCGACCTTGGTCCCCATCGCTTTCAGATGCGCGCGCACCCGGCTGGGGGCTTCCTGCGAACAAAGCCCCAGCCGCTGGCTGAGCTCAAAGGCCAAGGCGCAGCCGATCGCCACCCCCTCGCCGTGCAACAGCCGCTCGCCATAGCCGGTCGCGGCCTCCAGCGCATGGCAGAACGTATGGCCAAGGTTCAAAAGCGCGCGGTCCCCCTCTTCGGTCTCGTCGCGCGCGACGATCTCGGCCTTCATCTCGACCGAACGGGTGACCGCCCGCAGCCGCGCCGCCGTGTCGCCCGACGCCAGCGCCGGGCCCATCGCTTCGAGCCAGTCGAAGAAGTCCGCATCGCCCAGAAGACCGTATTTCACCACCTCGCCATAGCCCGCCAGAAAATCGCGCGGCTCCAGAGTGCCCAGCAGGTCGATATCGGCAAGCACGAGGCTGGGTTGATGAAACGCCCCGATCAGGTTCTTGCCCGCCGTCACATTGATCCCGGTCTTGCCGCCGACCGAGCTGTCCACCTGTGCCAAGAGCGTCGTCGGGATCTGCACGAAGCGCACGCCGCGGCGCAGGATCGCGGCCGCAAAGCCCACCAGATCCCCGATCACGCCGCCGCCAAAGGCCACCACGATATCCTTGCGCTCGACCTTCTCGGCCAGGAGCCATTCGCAGGCGCGCTCCAGATGCGGCCAGCTTTTCGTGCCCTCGCCCGCGGGCAGGGACAGGCTGACCATCTCGATCTCGCCAAGGCCCGCGCGCAGGGCCTCGAGATGCAGCGCGCCGACAGTTTCATCGGTGATCACCGCCACCCGCGGGCGGCGCAGCAGGGGCGCGATCTGGGCGCCCGCCTGCGACAGAAGCCCGGTGCCGATCCGCACCTCATAGGCGCGCGCGCCCAGCTCGACCCGCACATCGTTGCGCATGCTCACTCCTCCAGAACTCCCGCGGCGCCGAGCGCCTCGACGACCTTGGCCGCCATCTCCTCGATCGACAGGCCCGGCTCGGCCTCGACCGCCAGCTGCGCCTGTTCATAAAACGGCGTGCGCTGGCTCAGCAATTCGCTCAGCGTGGCCTTGGGGTCGGCGGTGCGCAGCAGCGGCCGCGTGGTCTTGTGCCGGACCCGGTTCCACAACAGCTCCAGATCCGCCTTGAGCCAGACCGAGACCCCCATCCGCGCGATCATGTCGCGGTTGGCCGCGGCCAGAAACGCCCCGCCCCCGGTCGAGACCACGGCGGGCGGGCCCGACAGAAGCCGCTCGATCACCTCCGATTCGCGGGCGCGAAAGAAGGGCTCGCCATCGCGGGCGAAGATTTCCGCCACCGACATCTGCGCGGCGCGCACGATTTCTTCGTCGCTGTCGAGAAACGGCACCCCGAGCAGCCGCGCCAGCGCCGTGCCCACAGCGGTCTTGCCCGCCCCCATCATCCCGACCAGAACCACGGTCTTGCGCAATTTCAGCGGGCTCGTGGCGGTGCGGGGCAAGGGTCCCTCCAGCGGTTGGGCGGCGCGGCGCCGATGGGCGGGGCCTTGCGCAATTGTGATCTTTCGGCCCTTGAAGGGCGTGAACTTCCGGGGGAAGGCATATATACTTCTGCCGGGTCGCGTAAAGCTGTAACTCGGCCCCCAGATGACGAGTTGACCCGAACCGATCCGCCCAAACCCTGTCCAACCTGACCCTGACCTACCCGACCCGCGATGCCCCCTTCGATCCGGGGGCCAACCAACAACAAACCGAAAGACTGCTCATGAGGCGCCTGCTGCAATTCTTCCTTCTGCTGATCCTGCTCGGGCTCGCTGCCCTGCTGGGCTATGCCTATCTCGGCGATCTGAGCCCGCAGAGGGCGGAAAGCCGGGTGGGCGTCAGCCTGCCCGGGATCGGCGCGCCCGCCGCCCCCGCCCCCGAGGCTGCTGGCG
>JACXUS010000439.1 GCA_014763785.1 Sphingomonadales bacterium
ATCGGGGCTTTGCGGATCGGAGGGTGCGGGTTCGGGGCCGCGGCCCGGGGCACCCCCGGCGATCCGCGCGCCCGACGATCTGGGCCCGTGCCGGGCCCCGCGTCAAGCCCCGGATCGCCGCCACGGGCGCCGCCTGTCGGCTTTCTTCAAGACCTCCGCCCGCAACCGGCCTATCCTGCCGCCCTGTGACCCAGAAAGGCAGATGATGATTTTCCGCTATACCATCCTTTACGTCGAGGACGTTCCCGCAACGCTGGCCTTTTTCGAGCGCGCCTTCGATGTGCCGCGCGGCTTCCTGCATGAAAGCGGCGATTATGCCGAGCTGGCGACCGGGGCGACGAAGCTTGCGTTTTCCTCGGTCGCGCTGATGCGCCAGCTGGGCAAGAGCCCGAGCGCGCCGCAGATCAAGGCGCCAAGTTTCGAGATCGCCTTCGAGACCGATGACGTGGCCGCCGCCCTGTCGCGGGCGCGCGCGGCCGGGGCGCAGGTCGTGCAGGAGCTGCGCGAGGAGCCCTGGGGCCAGACCACGGCCTATGTCAGCGATCCGAACGGCTATCTGATCGAGCTGTGCTCGCCCGTGCAGCCACAGGTGGGCTGAGATGAGCCCTGAAACCGGCGCCGCCCTCGCGCGGGACCTGCTCGCGCTGGCCGCCGAGGTCCTGCCCGGCGCGGAGCGGCTGGAGAAATACGGCGGGGTGGTGCTGCGCCGCATCGCAGGCCAAGCCGGGACCGAATGCTGCGGGGTCTTCGTCTACCGGGCGCATGTCGCGCTGGAGTTCACCGAGGGCTATCGCCTCGCCGATCCGGCGGGGCGGCTCGAGGGCGGCGGCAAGCGGCGGCGGCATCTGAAGCTGCGCGCGCCGCAGGATATCGCGGCCAAGGACTGTCGCGGCTTTCTAGAGCAGCTCGCCCGCCTCGGGCCGGCCGTCGGCGGTCCAGTTGCCGAGCCCGGGATGCAGGAGCGGCGCCAGCAGGGCTGAGTCGCGCCGCAGCCGGGCGGGCGGGCTGCCGAACCAGCGCAGGCATTCGCGCGACAGATGCGCCTGATCGCTGAAACCATGGGCGCAGGCGATCTCGGCCAGCGGGCTTGCCCCCGCCAGCGCCAGCGCCGCCCGCCGCGCCCGGCCGAGCTGGCGCCAGAAATCCGGGCGCGGCAGGCCCATCGCCTGAAACCGGCGCTGCAAGCTGCGCGCGCCAAGGCCGCAGTGCCGCGCCACCGCCTCGACTGTGGCGCCGGGCCGGGTCAGGGCGGCAATCGCCTCGCGGGTTTCGGGGTCGGGGGCGGCCTCGGCCTCGATCATCTGCGCGCAAAGATCGGGGGCAGCGCGGTCCAGATCGCGCCGCAGCAGCGCAAGGGCGGCCGGGGCGATCACCAGACCGGGCGCCAGCCGGAACCCGGTTGCCCGGGTCCCGGGGGGCAACTGCACCGCGCGCGGCGCGCGGTCCCAGTCGCTGTATAGCAGCCTGCAAGTCCCCTCGGGGTCGCGCAGCACGATCAGATCGCGGCATCCGTCGGGGTGCACCAGAACCGGCTCTGGATGCGTGACGGTGAACTCCCAGCCTTGATACAGCACGGCGGCGCGTCCCGGGGGCATATCGGGCAGGATCGTCGGGTCCCGGGCGGGCAGGGCGGGGCCGTGCCCCACC